>NZ_JBEYVJ010000159.1:0-16420 GCF_040643935.1 Kitasatospora sp. NPDC047058
GCCCGACCCAAACCCTGTGGGTCTCTGGCGGGCGGGGGGGGGGCCGTCCGACCCGGCGCCCCGGGCCGGGCCCGCGGCGCCGCGCCCGGCGCCCCCGGCCGCGGCCCCCCCCCCCGGCCCGGGCTCAGCGCGAGTAGCCCTCGGCCGCCAGCCCGAGGATCGCCGCGAGCTGCCCGGCATCGGGCACGCCCTTGTACCGGTCGGGGTGCGCCTCGACCAGGGCGGAGACGGGCCGCCAGCCGCCGCCCGGCACCGGGGCCACCCGGACGCTCCACACCGCGAAGCCGGTCCAGCTCCGGTGCAGGTGCAGGACGCCCTCGGCGGTGTAGGACTCCCACTTCTGGTCCATGTCCCGGGAACGCAGCCCGCCCCGGATCCGCTGCCACTGCTCCTCGGTCCACACCACGTCCGGCACCGGGCACCGGCGCGGCAGCACGATCGGCTGCAGGTGGCGCCGGTCCGCCGGCGCGGAGGCCACCCGGCCGGGCGCCGGGAAGGTCCACCCGGGCAGCGGCTCGCGGGCGGCCATCCAGGCGGCCGGGATGCCGGCGGTGCCGGTGTACGCGGCGACGACGCCGCCGGTGATGGCGGCGACGGTGTCCATGTCCCCGCCCGCGGCGACCGCCTCCCACACCGCCGCTGGGTAGTCGGCGAGCCGCCGGGCCGCGCACCAGAGCGCGTACGGGACGGTGTCGGCGGCGCTGGTCCGGCTGCCGTTGCCGAGCGCCTCGGCCGCGACCCGCAGGTCCGGCTCGCCGAGCAGGCCGATCGCCTCGGTCAGACCGTCGTGGACGGCCCCGCGCGGCGTGAGTGCGGCGACGGCGGCCAGGAAGGTGTTCGGGGTCATGGTCTCGGTCCGGGCCCGCACCGCGTAGGCGGCGGCCACCGCGACGGCGATCGTGCCGTCCACGGCCTGCGGGTGGGTGTGGGTGATCACCGCGGTGCCGGCGGCCGGCCCCACCACCGCGGACGGGTCGTCCGCGTACAGCGCCCCCAGCGGCGCCACCCGCATCGCGGCGCCGTTGCCGTAGGAGCCCTGGCCGTCGAAGAGTTCCGCGGCCAGGGCCGCGGCGTCGCCGCCCTCGCGGACCAGCCGGAGCAGGCGGTTGGCGGCCGGGCCGTATCCGCGGTCGAAGTCGTGCCGGCGGGCGAAGGAGTGGGTGAGATCGAAGGTGTCGATCGCGCCGCGCTCGCTCCGGGCCGCGTACACCGAGCAGGCCATCTCGGTGTCGTCGGTCCACGGCCAGGGGCCGGGAGGGGCGGTACGGGCGGCGAGGTGGGCCGCGGCGGTGTCCGGAACGAAGAACTGGGCGCCGAGGGCGTCTCCGACGGAGAGTCCGTTCAACGCGTCGAGTGCGGGGCCGGTGTGAAGGGTGGTCATCGGGTTCGTCATCGCGCCCAAGCTCAGCCGTCCGACCGGCCCCGCGTCAACCTCGTTCCCGCACGGCTCCCCCGGCGGGCGATGTTCCGCATACTTCCCACCCAGGCGGGAAGCACCCCGCCATGACCCGCGCCGGCCTCCTCGACCCGCTCCTGCTGCTCGGCGCCGACCAGCAGCACATCGTCACCCGCGCACAGTTGCGCCGCCTCGGCGTGCCACCCGGCACCATCGCCCACCGGCTGCGGCCGGGCGGGCCCTGGCAGCAGGTGCTCCCCCGGGTGATCTGCCTGCAGAACGGGCGGCTGACCGCCCATCAGCGGCTGCGCGCGGCACTCGCGTTCGCGGGGCCGAAGGGCCGGGCGCCGCAGGCCGGCGAGGTGCTGCTGACCGGGGTGGCGGTGCTGGCCGGCGCCGGCCTGCCGTCCGCCGGGCACCCGGCCGACCTTTCCGAGGTCGACGTCCTGATTCCCGGCCGACGCCGGGTCGCCGACCGGGAGTTCGTCCGGGTGCACCGCGCGTGCGGGGCCATGCCGGGCGGCTTCGAGCGGGACGACGGGCTGTGGAGCGCCACCGTCGCCCGGGCGCTGGAGATCGACTCCCGGGCCTGGCACCTGCGCCCGGCCGACCACGAGCGGAGCCTCGCCCGGGCCGACCGGTTCACCGCCGCCGGGCTGCCGGTGGTCCGCACCACCCCGGTCCAGCTGCGCCGCGATCCGGCGCCCGTGCTCAGGGAGTTGACCACCCTGCTGACCGCCGGACCGCACACCCCGCACACCCGGATCAGCTGGCGCCGGGCCCGCTGAGGGCGTGGTGTACGAGGCGTCCGGCGGCGCCCCGGGCCCCGTGCCCCCGGCTCAGGAGGTCCTACGTTGTTGATGGGTCAGACGGGCCAGTCGTATGGTCCAGAGATCCAGAGACACCGGGTATGGCTCTCAGGAGGTTGCCTTCGATGGTTCCCCGCACCAGGCCGCCCGGCGTCTCACGGCGACTCGACCGCTAATTAGGAGCTGCGGGCCCCTCGGGTGCACCGCTGAGTAGGACCACGCCGGCGAGGTCGTCCGGAGCACGGAACGCGATCGAACGACCGGAGGTACAGGTGGCCCGGATCTGGGCGGGCACGGACATCGGCAAGACCCACCACCACTGCGTGGTGCTGGACACCGAGGGCAGGAAGCTGCTCTCGCGCCGGGTCCTGAACGACGAACCGGAGCTGCTGGCCCTGCTCGCCGACGTGCTGGCGCTGGACGAGGACGTGGTCTGGGCGGTCGACGTCGCCGATGGCATGGCCGCCCTGCTGATCAACGTGCTCCTCAACCACGGCCAGCACCTGGTCTATATACCCGGCTTGGCGGTGAACCGGGCCTCGGCCGGCTACCGGGGCATGGGCAAGACCGACGCCAAGGACGCCGTCGTCATCGCCGACCAGGCCCGGATGCGCCGGGACCTGGCCGTCATCCGACCGGACGACGAGCACGCCGTCGAGCTGAGGATCCTTACCGACCGTCGCTCCGACCTGGCCGCCGACCGCACCCGCAGGATCAATCGACTGCGCGGGCAACTCATGGGAATATTCCCGGCGTTGGAGCGGGTTCTGGACCTGGGCAACATCGGCCCGCTCGTCCTGCTGGCCGGTTACCAGACCCCGGCGGCCCTGCGCCGCACCGGCCGAGGTCGCCTGGAGTCCTGGTTGCGCAACCGCAAGGTCCGCAGCGCCGACGTCCTGGCTCAGGCCGCCCTGGAGGCGGCCGAGCGCCAGCACACCACCGTCCCCGGGGAGAAGATCGCCGCCCAGGTGATCCGAACCCTGGCGAAGGAGGTGATGGGCCTCAACGAGCAGATCACCGAGATCGACAAGCTCATTGCGGCCCGGTTTCGCGACCACGGCCTCGCCGAAGTGATCGCCAGCATGCCCGGCATCGGCCCGCTGCTGGGCGCCGAGTTCCTGGCTGCCACCGCCGGCGACATGAGCCGCTTCGCCAGCGCCGACCGCCTCGCCAGCTTCGCCGGAGTCGCCCCGGTGCCCCGCGATTCCGGCAGCATCAGCGGCAACCTGCACCGCCCCCGGCGCTACCACCGGGGCCTGCAACGCGTCTTCTACACCTCCGCGCTCATCAGCATCCGCAACTGCGAGGAGTCCCGCCGCTTCTACGAACGCAAGCGCGCCGAAGGCAAGCGACACACCCAAGCTGTCCTCGCTCTGGCCCGACGACGCGTCAACGTCCTTTGGGCCCTGATCCGTGACGGACAGTGCTACCAAGGTGGACTTCCCGTCACAGCGGCGGCTTGACAACAACATTAGGAGGTGCCGTATTCGGCGCCCGCCGCCTCGGCGGCGGCCACCAGCCGCTGGAGCTCGGCGAGATGGCCGGCCAGCGCTGCACGGCCGGCCTTGGTGGCGGCGAGCCACGTCCGCGGGCGCTTGCCGACGTACCCCTTCTTCACCGCGACGTAGCCGGCCTCCTCCAGCGCGGTCGCGGCCTTGCTGAGCACCGAGTCCGAGACCGCGCAGTGGTCCCGGACCGCCCCGAACTCGGCCTCGATGCAACCGCTGAGGAACGCCAGCACGACGAGCCGGGTGGGGTGTTGCAGCAGCGGATCGAGCCCGGCCATCAGACGACCGCCGCCGACTCGCGCCGGATCCTGGCGTTCAGACGCACCATGGCCAGCCAGAACATCGCCCCGGCCGCGCTGCCGGCCGCGCCGCAGATCCACCGGGCGTCGCCGCCCAGCAGGTACACGAGACCGGCCACCGCGAGGCCCCCTGCGAGCACCTGCAGGACCGCGAGGGTCACCGGCCCGCCGTACCCGGGCGTCCAGCCCCTCGCCACGCCGCCGCGCCGGGTCACGGCGGCGCCCAGTGCGCCGCTCGTCGCCGCGAAGCCGGCGCCCAGGACACCGGCCATCCAGCTCAGGTCGGCCCAGAGGGCGTAGCCGAGCCCGATGCCGTACAGCGCGAAGCCGACCCCGATGGTCGCGCCGTACCAGTCGGGCGCCACCTGCGGCGCCTGCGCGGCGGCGCGCGCCTGTTCGGCGAGGCGCAGCGCCTCGGCGGCAGGCAGGACGGGCTGGACGGGTTCGGCGCTGCTCATGGAATCCCCCTACGCGTGTGCGAGGGCACCCCGCCCTCGTGATTCCACCATGGCATCTACTTTCCAGATTGGAAAGCACTTTCTGCGGATCGGGATACCACTGCACCGGGCGCCGGCCGCGCCGGCCCGTCAGCAGCGCGCGTCGATCTCCTGGAAGG
Organism: Kitasatospora sp. NPDC047058; assembly: GCF_040643935.1. NCBI lineage: Bacteria > Bacillati > Actinomycetota > Actinomycetes > Kitasatosporales > Streptomycetaceae > Kitasatospora > Kitasatospora sp. NPDC047058. Next base: position 4,629 of record NZ_JBEYVJ010000159.1, read on the forward strand.
TGCCGTAGTGGTCCGCCGTCCAGTACTGCTCGCCGGCGTTGCCGGTCACGACGCGGCGGGTGCCGCGGTCGGCGGAGCCCGGGGTGACGACGGTGAACTCGTGGTAGTAGCCGGAGGCCTTGCGCGGGAGGCGGCTCTCGCGGTTCTCGAAGACGATGCCGTCCGAGCGGTAGGGGTACGGTCCGCCCTTGGCGATCAGCACGAGGGTGTCGCGGGCCTCGCCGGGCAGCCTGCTGCGGCAGACGTCGGCCAGCGCGGGGTCGGTGGGCACCCAGCCGGCGGACGAGGCGACGGAAGAGGCGGCGCTGGAGGGCGCGGAAGCGGCGGAGACGGCGCCCTTCGGGTGGCCCGTCCCGCCGTCGGAGTGGCCGCACCCGGCCACGGCGGCGACTGCGGCGAGCGCGGCGATCAGGACGGCCACCGGGGCGGGCGCGCGGTTCGTGCTGGTCATGCGGTCCAGCTTGGCAGCCGTCCGGGTCCGGCCCGGGCCGGCCACACGCGTGGCCGCGAGACCTGCGGCCGCACCGGGCCCCGCGGAAAACACACCCGGCCGGGGTGGGAACGGACGCCGTTGTCCGTTCCCACCCCGGCCGGGTTACGTACGCCGGTTCTCCTGCGCCGAGCTCCGGTGTACGCCCTCCCGTGCGGGAGGGATCGCGGTCAGCGACGGGATCGCGCCGTGGTCGGGCGGGCCCTCCTCACCGATGCCTGGTGGGGAGGGCGCCTACCCGCTCAGCGCGAGTCGCTGCCCGCAGACTCGATGGCGGCGCGGCCGGCCTCCAGGCGCGCCACCGGGATCCGGAAGGGGGAGCAGGAGACGTAGTCCAGCCCCACCTCGTGGAAGAAGTGCACCGACTCCGGGTCGCCGCCGTGCTCGCCGCAGACGCCGAGCTTGAGGTCGGGGCGGGTGGCCCGGCCGGCCTCGACGGCGTGCCGGACCAGCGAGCCGACGCCGTCGCGGTCGATGGTCTCGAACGGGGAGACCCCGAAGATGCCCTTCTCCAGGTAGGCCGTGAAGAACGAGGCCTCCACGTCGTCCCGGGAGAAGCCCCAGACGGTCTGGGTGAGGTCGTTGGTGCCGAAGGAGAAGAACTCGGCGGCCTCGGCGATCTGGCCGGCCGTCACGGCGGCGCGCGGCAGCTCGATCATGGTGCCGAGCTTGATGTCCAGCTGGACGCCGGTGGACTGGGCGACCTCGGCGAGCACCCGCTCGCACTCGTCGCGGACCAGCTCCAGCTCCTGGACGGTGCCGACCAGCGGGATCATCACCTCGGGACGCGGGTCCCCGCCGGCCAGCTTGCGCTCGGCGGCGGCCTCGGCGATGGCGCGGACCTGCATGCCGAACAGGCCGGGGATGACCAGGCCGAGGCGGACGCCGCGCAGGCCCAGCATCGGGTTCTGCTCGTGCAGCTTGTGCACCGCCTGGAGCAGGCGCAGGTCGTTCTCGTTCGGGTCCTTGCGGGCCTCGGCGAGGGCGACGCGCACCGACAGCTCGGTGATGTCCGGCAGGAACTCGTGCAGCGGCGGGTCGAGCAGGCGCACGGTGACCGGCAGCCCGTCCATCGCCTGGAAGAGCTCCAGGAAGTCGCCCTTCTGCAGCGGCAGCAGGGTGGAGAGCGCGAGCTCGCGGTCCTTGTCGTTGTCCGCGAGGATCAGGTGCTCGACCTCCTTGCGGCGCTCCTCACCGAGGAACATGTGCTCGGTGCGGCACAGGCCGATGCCCTGGGCACCGTAGCGGCGGGCGCGCCCGCCGTCCTCGGAGTTGTCCGCGTTGGCGCGCACGGCGAGCCGGCGGCGGCCGTCGGCGTGCGACATCAGCCGGTGCACGGCCTGGACCAGACCGCCCTGGACGTCTGCGCCGGCGTGCAGGGTGCCCTCGAAGTACTCGACCACGGGGGACGGCAGGACGGGTACCTCGCCGAGGTAGACCTTGCCGGTGGCACCGTCGATGGAGACGACGTCGCCCTCCTCCAGCACCAGGCCGTCGGCGGTGGTCATCCGGCGGCGCTTGGTGTCGACCTCCAGCTCCTCGGCACCGCAGACACAGGTCTTGCCCATGCCGCGGGCGACCACGGCGGCGTGCGAGGTCTTGCCGCCGCGCGAGGTGAGGATGCCCTCGGCGGCGATCATGCCGTCCAGGTCGTCCGGGTTGGTCTCGCGGCGGACCAGGATGACCTTCTCGCCGGAGCGGGACCACTTCACCGCGGTGTAGGAGTCGAAGACGATCTTGCCGATCGCGGCGCCCGGCGAGGCGGCGAGGCCCCAGGCGATCTGCTTGGAGGTGGCGTCCGGCGCGAAGCGCGGGAACATCAGCTGGGAGAGCTGGCCGCCGGTGACCCGCATCAGGGCCTCGTCCAGGTCGATCAGACCCTGGTCGACCAGCTGGACGGCGATCCGGAAGGCCGCGGCGGCGGTGCGCTTGCCCACGCGGGTCTGCAGCATCCAGAGCTTGCCGCGCTCGATGGTGAACTCGATGTCGCAGAGGTCGCGGTAGTGGTTCTCGAGCTTCTGCATGATCGCCATCAGCTCGTCGTACGACTTCTTGTCGAGCTGCTCCAGGTCGGAGAGCGGCAGGGTGTTGCGGATGCCGGCGACGACGTCCTCGCCCTGGGCGTTCGACAGGTAGTCGCCGTAGACGCCGACCGCGCCCGTGGAGGGGTCACGGGTGAAGGCGACACCGGTGCCGGAGTCCTCGCCGAGGTTGCCGAAGACCATGGTGCAGACGTTGACCGCCGTGCCCAGGTCGTTCGGGATGCGCTCCTGGCGGCGGTACAGCCGCGCCCGGTCGCCGTTCCAGGAGTGGAAGACGGCGTGGACGGCGAGGTCCATCTGCTCGCGCGGGTCCTGCGGGAAGGCCCGGCCGGTCTCGCGCTCGACGATGCCCTTGAACACCTCGACCAGTTCCCGGAGGTCGGAAGCGTCCAGGTCCAGGTCGTTGGTGGTGCCCTTGGCGTGCTTGGCCTCGTCGAGGGCCTCCTCGAACAGCTCGCCCTCGACGCCCAGCACGGTCTTGCCGAACATCTGGACCAGGCGGCGGTAGGAGTCCCAGGCGAACCGCTCGTTGCCGGACTGCGCGACCAGGCCGACCACCGAGGCGTCGGAGAGGCCGATGTTCAGGACGGTGTCCATCATGCCGGGCATGGAGAACTTCGCCCCGGAGCGCACCGAGACGAGGAGCGGGTTGTCGGCCTGGCCGAGCTTCTTGCCCATCTCCTGCTCGAGCGCCTCCAGGTGGGCGCTGATCTCCTCGTGGAGCGAGGTCGGCTCGCTGCCGGTCTCCAGGAAGACCTTGCAGGCCTCGGTGGTGATGGTGAACCCCGGAGGGACGGGGAGACCCAGGTTGGTCATCTCGGCCAGGTTCGCGCCCTTGCCGCCAAGAAGATCCTTGAGGTCCTTGTTTCCTTCGGTGAAGGAGTAAACAAACTTCTGCTGGGACGGCACGGGTCGGTCTCCTCGTACGCGGTTGCCCTGACGCCGGAGAACATACCCATTTCGAAGGCACTTTTGCGTCCCCGATAGGCCGTACGAGGCCAGTACCCAGCGGTAACCCGGCAGATCGAAAGCACATAAAGGCGTTCACCTCTGTTGGTGAAATCGTCCGGCTGACGCTAGCTTGCCTTCAAGTCTTGAACGCATTGAAACCGGAAGATCACACGAACGAGACGGAGGGTAGTGGCCGACGGGCCACCGTGGTGCCCCGGCTTGATTTCCTGCAACCGGACCGGCCGATCCCGCGCCGACCCCCTTCGGGAAGCGATTCACCGCCGATGTGGCCATTTCGTCCCCTGAGTGACCGTCAGTCGCCACCGCATGTGGCAAGCGTCACGAGCACGTCCCACCGTTCGAACGTAGTCCGCCTCCGCCGAGTGTCGCACTGCGTCCAGGATCGTGCCCGCTGCGTGACATTCCTGCGCCGAAAAGGAGCCCTCTTGGCCAGATTGGCCAAGAGGGCTGGGACGTGGCGGCAGTCGGTGACCGAGGGCCGTTTTCGCCGCTACGGACAGATCATCCGCCGGAGCTGTCCGATTCGGCGTCCGCGCTGGGCAGGGCGCAGTCGTACGGATCGTCCAACCAGCCTTCGGGGAGGACCACCCGGTTGTTGCCGCTGGTGCGCCCGCGCGGGCCGTCCGCGCCGGCCGGCCAGAGCTGGGACTGCTCCACCTGGGCGAGGGTTCCGGCCAGCTCGGCCAGCGAGGACGAGTTGGCCAGCTTCACCCGCAGCTCGGAGCCGACCGAGAAGCCCTTGGTGTACCAGGCGACGTGCTTGCGGAAGTCGATCACGCCGCGGGTCTCGTCCTCCAGCCACTCGCCGAGCAGCTGGGCGTGGCGCACCATCGCCCGCGCCACGTCGGCGAAGGACGGGCGGGCGTGGTCGACCTCGCCCTCGAAGATCGCGACCAGGTCCTTGAACAGCCACGGGCGGCCCAGGCAGCCGCGGCCGACCACCACGCCGTCGCAGCCGGTCTCGCGCATCATCCGCACCGCGTCGTCCGCCGACCAGATGTCCCCGTTGCCGAGCACCGGGATGTGCGCCGGGACGGACTCGCGCAGCCGCGCGATCGCCGACCAGTCCGCGGTGCCGCCGTAGTGCTGGGCGGCGGTGCGGCCGTGCAGGGCGATCGCGGAGACGCCCTCCTCGGCGCCGATCCGGCCGGCGTCCAGGTAGGTGAGGTGGTCGTCGTCGATCCCCTTGCGCATCTTCATGGTGACCGGGAGGTCCCCGGCGTTGGCCACCGCCTCGCGGAGGATCTCGCGCAGCAGGTTCCGCTTGTACGGCAGCGCCGAGCCGCCGCCCTTGCGGGTCACCTTGGGGACGGGGCAGCCGAAGTTGAGGTCGATGTGGTCGGCCAGGCCCTCCTCGGCGATCATCCGGGCCGCCTTGCCGACGGTGGCCGGGTCCACCCCGTACAGCTGGATCGAGCGCGGCTTCTCGCTCGCGTCGAACTTGATCAGCTGCATGGTCTTGGCGTTGCGCTCGACCAGGGCCCGGGTGGTGATCATCTCGGAGACGTACAGGCCCCGGATGCTGCCGGGGTGGGACGAGGAGCGGGTCGAGGGCCGAGTCTGGCTAGGCGGAGGAGGGAGTAGCAGCGGAGCTGCGGCGACCGACGACAACGACGCCGGGCGAGAGTCATCGGCCCGCGACGCCGCCCCGGCAGCATCCGGGGCCTGCTGTCCTCTGCCGCCGCTCTGCTCGCGGCAGAGGGTGCGGAAGGGGGCGTTGGTGATGCCGGCCATCGGTGCCAGCACGACGGGCGGCCACACCTGCATCGGGCCGATGGTCAGCGGCGCGAACTCGGTGGCGGTCGCGGTGGGTGCGGGCGTGACTGTCATGCGCGGCTGACCTCGGGGACGGGGGTTCGGGACTCTTCATTGTCCCCCACCCGGCGCAGCGCCCTGCGGCCGTCTCCCCCGACCCCGTCCTCGGGCCCCGCCCGGCCCCCGGCTCAGCCCTCCGCGGGCACCACGTTCACCGCGCCCGAGGTGGTGGTGACCCGGACGGTGTCCGGACTGGCCGGGTCGGACAGCCCCGTGTCCACGTGGACGTCGCCCGAGCCGTGGTCGACGGCGAAGCCGTAGCCCGCGCCGTGCGGCAGGGTCAGCGACACCTCGCCCGAGGTCACCCCGACCGACACCGCGTGCGGCGGGCGGACGAAGTCCAGGTCGACCGAGCCGGAGGTGGCACTCACCTCGACGTGGCCGGAGGCGAGCCCGGTGGCCTTCACCATCCCGGAGGTGGTCCGCGCGTACAGCTTCCCGGAGAGCCCGGACAGCTGGAGCGCCCCCGAGGAGGCCGAGAGCCGGACGTCCCCGCTCAGGCCCTGGACGTCGATGCTGCCGGACGACGCGTCGCCGTCCACCGAGACGGCGGCCGGCACCTCCAGCTCGATCAGGGCTCCGCACCCGAAGTCCACGACCGGCAGCACCTGGTTGCAGCGCATCCGCACCGTGACCAGGTCCCCCACGACGAGGGTCTCGACCCGTGGCCGGCGCACCGTCCAGTCCAGCCGCTGGGTCACCCGGAACCGGCCGGGCTCACCCGGCCTGATCCGCACCGCCGCGCTGCCGGTGTCCAGCTGCACCCTGGTCACCGCGACCGGGTACGCACGCTCGTACATCCGCTGCTGCTGCACCACCAGCCCCCAGGTCTGCACGGCACCGAACGCCGTGGCCAGCACCAGCGCCAGCGTCCCGGTGATCCGCCAGGCCCGCTGCCCGCGGTCCGTCCCCCGTCCCCCCGCCACCGCTACCCGACCTCCAGGAACCGCAGCACCGCCAGCACCCGGCGGTGGCTGTCGTCGGCCGGCGGCAGGTCGAGCTTGGTGAAGATCGAGTTGATGTGCTTGGCCACCGCGCTGTCGCTGACCACCAGGGCGGCGGCGATCGCGGCGTTGGAGCGGCCCTCCGCCATCAGGCCGAGCACGTCCCGCTCGCGCGGGGTCAGCTTCTCCAGCGGGTCCCGGTGGCGGCGGACCAGCAGCTGGGCGACCACCTCCGGGTCCAGCGCCGTCCCGCCCTCGGCGACCCGCTGCAGGGCGTCCACGAAGTCGTCCACGTTGGCCACCCGCTGCTTGAGCAGGTAGCCGACCCCGCTGGTGTTGGTGGCCAGCAGGTCGGCCGCGTACCGCTCCTCCACGTACTGGGAGAGCAGCAGCACCGCCACCTCCGGCCACTGCCGGCGGATCATCAGCGCCGCCCGGACGCCCTCGTCGGTGAAGCCGGGCGGCATCCGGACGTCCGCCACCACCACCTTCGGCCGGTGCTCCGCCACCGCGGCGAGCAGCGCCTCGGCGTCCCCGACGGCGGCGGCCACCTCGAAGCCCACCGCCTCCAGGACCTTGACCAGGCCGACCCTCAGCAGGACCGAGTCCTCGGCGATCACAGCACGCACGGCAACTCCACGGTGATGGTGGTGGGGCCCCCGAGGGGGCTGAGAACGGACAGGGTGCCGTCGACCGACGCGGTCCGCTGGCGCAGGCCGGTCAGCCCGGTGCCCCGGGAGGCGTCCGCGCCGCCGACGCCGTCGTCGCTGACCACCAGGCACAGCCGGCCACCGGCCGTCCGCACCGAGAGGTCCACCCGGGACGCCCGGGCGTGCTTGGCCACGTTGGTGAGGGCCTCGGAGACGGTGAAGTAGGCGACCGCCTCGACGGTCGGCGCGATCTTCTCGGTGAGGTCGACGTCGAGCCGCACCGGCAGCGGGGCGCGGGCGGCGATCCCGGAGAGCGCCGCGTCCAGGCCGCGGTCCTCCAGGACGGCCGGGTGCAGGCCGCGGACCAGGCTGCGCAGCTCGTCGATGGCCGCCTGGGCCTCCTCGTGCGCGTCCACGATCACCTGCATGGCCTCGGGCGGGACGTCCTTGAGCGTGCGCCGGGCCAGGCCCAGGTTCATCGCCAGCGAGGTGAGCCGCTGCTGGGCACCGTCGTGCAGGTCGCGCTCGATCCGGCGGCGCTCGGCGTCGACGGCGTCGACCAGGCCGGCCCGGCTCTCGGCGATCTCCTCGACCCGGCGCTCCAGCGTCTCCGCCCGGCCCGGGCCCAGCAGCCGTCGGGCCGCCCGCTCCTCCAGCCGGGCCAGCAGGGCGACCGCCCAGGGCAGCACCGCCAGCAGCAGGAGCCCGCCCACGGTGGCCGGGAGGTCCAGCTTCACCAGCTGGTCGCGCACCGGGCTGGAGGCCGGCATCAGTGACGCCCAGCCGTAGACGGTGGCCATCACCACGCCGGCGCCCCACGCGTACAGCAGGCAGAGCGAGCCGAGCGCCAGCACCGGGCCGACCAGCAGGTGGTAGCCGACCTGACGCCAGCTCACCCCGGTGCGCAGCCGGGTCAGCAGGCCCGCCGGGGTGTCCGCCGGCTGCAGCAGCACCGGCACCTCGACGCCGCGCAGGGTGCGCAGGCGGCCGCGCTGGGCCGCCGTCAGCAGCCGCAGGCAGAGCAGGGTCAGGGCGAGGACCGGCAGGAAGGCCTTGGGGGTGAGGCAGGCCAGCCAGACCGGCGCGGCCAGCGGGATGCCGGCGGCTATGAAGCGGGTCTCGCGCCAGGTGGCCGCCGACCACGGCGGCCGCTCGGCGCTCCTGGCGAGCACGCGGCGCAGCGGGGTGGAGGGCATGGGCGACAGCGTAGATCGCCAAGATCGTCCGGCGCCATGAAGGGGGCTGCACAAGGGGGGTGTAGCCAGGTACACCCCCGGTTCGGTGCGGTGCACTACCGACGCGGGGCGGTGCCGGACGGAAGTCTGGGGGGCATGACGAGCACTGCATCGCACTCCGCCACTCCGCCGCACGGGCGGCCCGCAGAAGGGGCACCCTGCGCCGGCCCCGCCCTGGACGGCCTCGGCACGCCGGACGCCCACGGCACGCTGCCGGCCGGGCCGGCGGGTCTGACCGGCACGCCCGGGCCGTGGTCGGTGCGCAGCGCCCGGGCGACCCGGGGGCGGGCGGCGCTGGAGGTGTACGAGCACGGCGAGTTGGTGGACGTGCTGGTCGCGGCCCGGCTCGTCCCGGAGCTGCTGGGCGGCGCCCGGCGCTGCACGGGCGCCGGGCGGGGGGCGGACGGGTCGGGTCTGGCCTGGGGCCGGCTGCCGGTGGACGGTGCACCGGTGGTGCGGTTCACCCGCGGCTGGGCGGCCGGGCGGGTGCTGGAGACGCCCGAACTCGTCACGGTGGGCGGGGAGTTCTGGCTCGCCTGGGCGGCGGGACGGTTCACCGGGGTCCGCGTGGAGCACGCGGGCCGCTGTGAGCGGCAGCCGCTGGTGAAGGTGCGCGGCCGCGGCCGGGGTGCGCGATGAGCACCGCCGTCCTGTCCCGCCGTCCGGCGCCGGGCCCCGGTCTCGCGCTGCCCGCCTGGGCCGAGCGGGTGCCGGTGCTGGCCGCGGTGGCGCTGCTGCCCTGGCTGGCCGTGCTGGCCGTCGGCCACGAGACCGCCTGGGTGGTCCTGGACCTGCTCGAACTCGCCGCGCTGCTCTCGCTGGACGCGCTGCTGCGCCGGCGCAGCCCGGCCGCGATCCGGCCCGCCCTGGTGGTGGCGCTGCTGCTCGTCGGCGACGCGCTGGCCGACCTCGCCACCGCCGGGCCGGGGCACGCGGCGCTCGCCGCGCTGACGATGGCCGGCTGCGTCGAACTGCCGCTGGCCGCCCTCTGCCTGGCGCTCGGCCGCCGCGCGGCCCGTGCCTGAGCGCGTGCCTGCGGCTGCGGCCGTGGGTGACGCTCGCTAGGCGAGGCCGCCCGCCATGAGCTCCATCCGCGCACGGGTCTCCTCGTCCCGGGGCGTGTAGGCGATGAGACGGGTGCTGGGCCGCGGCCCCAGCCAGAGGCTCGTGTAGTCGCAGTGCAGCAGTCCGACGCCCGGCACCAGGAACCGCTTGAGCCCGTTGCCCGGGTTCATCACGTCGTGCCGCTGCCAGGCCGCCTCGAAGTCCGGCGAGGCCTTGCGCAGCCGGGCGAGCAGCGCCTTCCAGGCCGGCTCCGCACCGTGGTCGGCCATCCCCGAACGGAACCGGGCGACCATCCCGTCGCGCTCGTTCTCGTGCTCGACCAGCACCTCCCGGAAGCGCGAGGGCGTGAACGTCATCCACATCAGGTTCCGGTCCTCGAAGGGCAGTTCGTCGATGTTCCCGACGATGTGGGTGTACGAGGGGTTGTACGCCAGCACGTCGTAGCGGGAGTTGACCACCGCGGCCGGCATCGGCGACATCTGCTCCAGCACCAGCCGGATCGCCGGGGTGATCGTCAGACACTCCGTCACCGGCGCCGGGTCCTCCGCGCCGGCCAGCACGAACAGGTGCCCCCGTTCGGCCGGGTCCAGCAGCAGCGCGCGGGCCACCGCGTCCAGCACCTGCGCGGACACCTGGATGTCCCGCCCCTGCTCCAGCCACGTGTACCAGGTCACCCCGACCGCGGCGAGCTGCGCGACCTCCTCACGGCGCAGGCCCGGCGTGCGGCGGCGGCCGGTCATCGGCAGGCCGACCTGCTCGGGTGCGATCCGCTCGCGGCGGCTGCGCAGGAAGGCGGCCAGTTCGTGCCGCCGGGCCTCGGCGGGTGCGACGGGGGCGGTGCGCGCGGCGGCGGGGGCTTGCGACAGGCTCATGCGCTCCAGCATGCGCCACCCTGAACCCTGTTGCCAGGTACTTCTTATACCTGGATAACCAGACTCTGGTACCAGGTTGCCGGGGCCCGCATCGTATGACCCGTGACCCAACAACTCGCCGTCGCCAGGACCACCGTCGCCGCGACCACCGCCGCCCCCGCCCGGCCGACCCCGGCCGCCACCGCCACCACCGCCGCCACTCCCGATACCGCCCCGGCCTCCCTCGGCACCGCCGGGCTGGTGACCGTCCTGCTCGGGGCCTTCCTGCCGATGCTCGACTTCTTCATCGTCAACGTCGCCCTGCCCACCATCGATCGCGACCTCGCGGCCGGCCCCGCCGTCCTGGAGCTGGTCGCCGCCGGGTACGGCATCGCCTTCGCCGTCCTGCTGGTCCTCGGCGGCCGGCTCGGCGACATCTTCGGCCGCCGCCGGCTGTTCGTCGTCGGCGCCGCCGCCTTCGCCCTCACCTCGCTCGCCTGCGGACTCGCCCCCGGCGCCTGGACGCTGGTCGCCGCCCGCGCCGCCCAGGGCGCCTCGGCCGCGCTGCTCATCCCCCAGGTGCTCGGCACCATCACCGCCGCCACGCACGGCGCCCGGCGCGGCCGCGCGCTCAGCATCTACGGCGCGGTGGGCGGCATCTCGGTGGTGATCGGGCAGGTGCTCGGCGGGATGCTGGTCGCCGCCGACGTGTTCGGCACCGGCTGGCGCTCCGTCTTCCTGCTGAACGTCCCGTTCGCCCTGCTCGCGCTCGTTCTGGCGGTCCGTTACGTCCCGGAGAGCCGCGCCGAGCGGGCCGCCCGCATCGACGTCCCCGGCACGCTGCTGCTCACCGCCGCGCTGCTCGCCCTGCTTGTCCCGCTGATGGAGGGCCGCGCCGCCGGCTGGCCGCTCTGGTCCTGGGTGCTGCTCGCACTGTTCCCGGTGTTCACGGCCGCGTTCGCGGTGGTGGAGCGCCGTGCCGAGCGCAACGGCGGCTCGCCGCTGGTGCCGCCGACCCTGCTGCGGATCCCCGAGATGCGGCGCGGACTCGGCATCGCCCTCCCGTACTTCGGCGGCTTCGGCGGCTTCATGTTCGTGGTCGCCGTCGCCCTCCAGCAGGGCCTGCACCTCGGACCGGTGGCCGCCGGCTGGGCGCTGGTCCCGATGGCGGTCGGCTATTTCGGCGCCTCGCTCGCCGGTCCCCGGCTGATCGGCCGCTTCGGCAGCCGGGTGCTGACTGCCGGTGCCCTGGTGCAGGCCGTGGGCCTGGCCACGCTGGCGCTCACCGTGCTCGCCGACTGGCAGCACTTCTCGCCGCTGCGGATGGCCCCCGGCGTCGCGCTCGCCGGCATCGGCCAGGGCCTGATCGGCACCCCGCTGTTCCGCGTCGTCCTCGCCAAGGTGCCCGCCGACCGGGCCGGTGTGGGCAGCGGTGTCCTCGCCACCAGCCAGCAGTCCAGCCTCGCGCTCGGCGTCGCCACCCTGGGCACCCTCTACCTGGCCCTCTCCCCCACCCTGGGGATGGACCGTGCGCTCGCCCTCTGCCTCGGCATCCAGCTCCTCGGCTCGTTCACCATCTTCGGCCTGACGCTCCGCCTCCCGCGGTCGGTCGGCTGACCGCCCGTCGTCGGGTCACGACCGGCACCACCCCTGGCACCATCGATGACACCACTAAGCCATCAGGCGGCCCCGAGGACGGCGCCGTCACCACGAACTCCGGATCGAGGC
>NZ_JBEYVJ010000160.1:0-16359 GCF_040643935.1 Kitasatospora sp. NPDC047058
GGTCAGTTCAGGCTGCCGCGCTCCCAGCGGTAGAACTCGCGCGCCATCGCGTCCTTCGGCTCCCGCCAGGTGGCCGGGTCGTACGCCTGGACGTACGCGGTGAGCGCGTCGCTGACCGCCCGGAACTCCGGGTGGCCGACCACCTTGGCGACGGCCGGGCCCGGCGGCCGGTCGGCCTCGATCAGGTGCAGGTAGACGTTGCCGAACTGGAAGAGGCTGCGGCCGGTGACGCCGATCAGGTGCGGCAGTTCGCCGCGGTCGGACTCGGCGAACACGTCGGCGATGCCCTGGGCCGCGTCGGGCTTCATCCTGGCGACGATCAGTGCACGGTGGTTCATCCCGCTCACACCTCCGCGGCCTTCTTCTCGACCTTCTCGCGGATCAGCTGCATCTGGATGCGCGAGTTGCGGTTGATGTGGTTGACCATGCCCTCGTCGTCGACCGGGGCGGTGGGCTTCATCGCGAAGTCCTGGACCCAGCGCATCTTGGTGCCGGCCGGGACCTCCGCGTACTCCCAGCGGATGTCCATGAACTCGAACGGCCCGGGCTCGACCCGGCGGGCGCGCACCGCGAGCGAGGACCGGTCGGTGGTGCGCTCGGAGATCCAGCTCCAGACCTGGCCGTTCTCGTCCGGGTGCATGGTGAGCCGGAAGCGCACGCTGTCGCCGTCCCGCTCCAGCACCTCGACGGAGGCGTACTCGCTGAACAGCTGCGGCCAGTTCTCCAGGTCGTTGGTGATCTCCCAGACCAGGTCGAGCGGCGCGGCGATGACGATCTCGTTGTCGGTGTGTCCGGGCATCTCAGGCACCCGCCTTCGAGGTGAACGCGGAGTTGACCAGCTCCAGGAACTCGGCCGGGGTCTTGGCCGACTCCGCGCCGTTGGTGACCTTGACGCCGTGGCGGTTCTCCAGTTCGCCGACCACGCCGAGCAGGCCGAGGGAGTCCACGCCGAAGTCGTCGAAGCTGACGCCGGGGCGCTCCAGCTCGACCGGGTCGATCACGACGCCGGCCCGGGCCTGGATGAGGGCGGCCAGTTCGGGATGGCTGAGGGTGTTGCTCACGGGGTGTTCCCTTCGCTAGTGAGCCAGAGTGGGCCCGGCAGGCCCAGGTGTGCCGAAAGGTTGTCGGTCAGGCCCGGTCGTCGCGCCGGAGCACCAGCGCGGCGTTGGAGCCCATCAGCCCGCGGCTGAGCACCAGTGCAGTGCGCAGCTCGGCCGGGCGGGCGCGGCCGGTCACCAGGGCGAGGTCGTGGCAGACCTCGGTGACGTTGGGGGTGGGCGGGAGCACGCCGTCCTCCATGGCGAGGACGGCCGCCGCCGCGTCCAGCAGCGGTGCGCCGCAGTAGGCCCGCCCGGTGCCGGACTTGGGGGCGGTCACCGGGACGCGCTCCGCGTACGGGCCGAGGGCGTCGGCCAGCGCGAGCGCCTCGGCCCGGTCGGCGGCCGGGACGCCGAGGGCGTCGGCGAAGACCACGTCGACCTCCTCCGCGGCGATCCTGGCCTGGTCGAGCGCGATCCGGATCGCGGCGGCCAGGCCCTGCCGGGACTCGTCCCAGCGGGAGGCGCCGGTGAAGGTGGCGCCGTGCCCGGCGATGTGGGCGCGGACGGTGGCGCCGCGCCGGCGGGCCGCCTCCTCGTCCTCCAGCAGCAGCATCGCGCCGCCCTCGGCGGGGGCGAAGCCCCGGGCGCGGGGGGAGAACGGCAGGTAGGCGTCCTGCGGGTCGGTGGCGAGGCTGAGCTCGGGGTAGCCGAGCTGGCAGACCATCGAGTACGGCGCCAGGGGTGCCTCCGCGGCGCCGGCCACCACCGCGTCGGTGCCGCGCTCGATGGAGCGGGCCGCGTGCGCGAGGGCGTCCAGGCCGCCGGCCTCGTCACTGGCGACCACGCCGCACGGCCCCTTGTAGCCGCCGCGGATCGAGACCTGTCCGGTGCTGGCCGCGTAGAACCAGGCGATGGATTGGTAGGGGCCGACGAACTGGGGTCCCTGGCCCCAGAGTTGCTGCAACTCGCGCTGGCCGAACTCGCCGCCGCCGGAGCCGGCCGCGGTCACCACGCCCACCGCGTACGGATCTCCGGGGTCGGGAGTGAAGCCGGCGTCCGCCACCGCCAGGTCGGCGGCGGCCATCGCGTAGTGCGTGAAGCGGTCGGTCTGGACCAGGAAGCGGCTGTCGATCACGGACTGCGGGTCGAAGTCCCGTACCTGGCCCGCGATGCGCAGCGGGAGGTGGGCGCAGCCCTCGCGGGATATCCGGTCGAGGACGCTCACGCCCTGCCTGGTGGCCTTCCAGAAGGCGTCGGCCCCGACACCGTTCGGCGCCACCACGCCGAGGCCGGTGACCACGGCCCGGCGGCCCTGTTGACGTGACGTCATGGATCTCACCCCGTTCTTTTGAGCACGACGGCGGACTGGAATCCGCCGAATCCGCTGCCGACCGACAGGATGTGACGGAGCGGCAGCTCACGCGCGGTGCGTGGCACGTAGTCGAGGTCGCACTCCGGGTCCGGAGTCTCGTAGTTGGCGGTCGGCGGCACCACGCCGTGGGCCAGCGCGAGGGTGCAGGCGACGACCTCGATCGCGCCGATCGCGCCGAGCGAGTGCCCGACCATCGACTTGATCGAGCTCATCGGCGTCCCGTACGCGTGCCCGCCGAGCGAGCGCTTGACGGCCGCCGTCTCGTGCCGGTCGTTCTGCTTGGTGCCCGAGCCGTGCGCGTTGACGTAGTCGACCTCGGTGCGGTCGATCCGGGCGTGGGCGAGGGCGTCGTCGATCGCCCGGGACATCTCCAGCCCCTCCTGGGTGAGGCCGGTCATGTGGTAGGCGTTGCCGAAGGTCGCGAACCCGGCCAGCTCGCCGTAGATCCGGGCGCCGCGCCGGCGGGCGTGCTCCAGCTCCTCCAGCACCAGGACGGCGCCGCCCTCGCCGAGTACGAAGCCGTCCCGGTGGGCGTCGAAGGGGCGGGAGGCGTGCTCCGGGTCGTCGTTGCGTTCGCTGGTGGCCTTGATGGCGTCGAAGCAGGCGACGGTGATCGGCGAGATCGGCGAGTCGGAGGCGCCGGCGATGCAGATGTCGGCGCGCCCCTCCTCGACCGCCTGGAAGGCGTAGCCGATCGCGTCCAGCCCGGAGGTGCACCCGGTGGAGACGGTCTGCACCGGCCCGTGCGCGCCGGTGCGTTCGGCCACCGTGGAGGCCAGCGTGCTGGGCGCGAAGGCCCGGTGCAGCTGCGGTTCGGCCTGCCGGTGGTCGACGTCCCAGCGGGCGCCGCCGGCGCTCACCAGGGCGTAGTCGTGCTCCAGCCGGGTGGTGCCGCCGACGGCGGTGCCGAGCGAGACGCCGATCCGCCACGGGTCCTCCGCGGCCAGGTCGAGCCCCGCGTCGGCGACCGCCTCGTCCGTCGCCACCATCGCGAACTGCACGTACCGGTCGGCCCGTTGGACGTCCTCCGGGCTCAGTCCGTGCGCCGCCGGGTCGAAGTCGCACTCGGCGGCGATCCGGGAGCGGAAGCCGGTGGGGTCGAAGAGCGTGATGCCCCGGGTCGCGGTCCGGCCGGACGTGAGCAGCCCCCAGAAGGCCGGCACGCCCACGCCGCCGGGTGCGACCACACCGATCCCGGTGACGGCGACTCGCCGGGTCACGAAGCCACCTTGGCGTGTTCCGGCGGGCCGGAGGTGGCGGAGCCCTCGGTCTCCTCGGTGTCGACGTGGCCGAGCTCCGGGCGCGGGGCGAGCGGGCCGAGGTGGAAGACCATCCGGGCCTCGGTGTCGCCGACGTTGCGGAACCGGTGGCGCATGTTCAGCGGGATCATCAGCCCCTGGTTGGGCTTGAGCGGGCGGGTCACCCCGTCTAGGTCGACCTCCAGGTCGCCGCACACCACGAAGACGAACTCCTCGGAGTACGGGTGGTAGTGCTCGCCGATCCGCTCGCCGGGCTGCACGATGGCCAGACCCATGAACCCGCTGGTCGCACCGCAGGTGGTGGGGGTGAGCATGGCGCGCAGGTCACCGCCGCGCCGGCGGTTCTCGGGTGCCTCGTCGACGTGCACGATCCGTGGGTACTGCGTGGACATAGTTCTTCCTCCGAGTGTGGGGTCCGGCGAACCGGGAGTGAGGGCCGGTCAGGCTTCCTGGGAGCTGCGGTCGGTGACCGGGCTCATCGAGCGGGCGGCGAGGAAGGCGCTGAGGCCGGCGACGGTGCGCAGGTCGCCCTCCGGGCCGAGGTCGAGCAGCCGGCCGAGCACGGTGGCCTCGCGCTCGCCGGCGACGCCGAGCGCCGCGGCCGGGTCGGCCTCGGCCGGCACCCGCAGGTCCACCAGGCGGACCACGACGTCCTCCCGGTGGAAGACGAAGCTCGCCGCGACCGGCCCGGTCGGGTCGGCGGTGGCCAGGTTGTCGTAGTCGGCCAGCAGCTCGGCGGTGGCCTGCCCGTTGCCCGGCTTCACCGGGTAGAGCACGGCGTGCCGGTGCAGGCGGCCGGAGGCCGGCGAGCCGGCGATCGCCTGGTGCTCGGCGGGCAGCGCCGCCTTGGCGAAGAAGGCGCGCGCGGACTGCGGGTCGCCGAGCTGGCGGGCCTCCTCGAGGTAGGGGTTGATCGCCTCCTCGACGGCCCGCACCTCCGGCTGCATCGCCACGTGGCGCAGCGCGTCGCCGAGGCTGCCGATCACCTCGACGGCCCGCACCACCCGGTTGCCGTGCATGAACAGCGAGGTGCGGCGCAGCCGGGTGGTCTCGTCGACCTCGGCCTTGGGGGAGGTGTAGCCGGAGAGGATCCGGGCCACCTCGTGCTCGCTGCCGGGTTTGACGGTGAAGGTGAGCGCGTGCCGGATCACGCCGTCCGGGCCGGGGGCGGCCTGCGGCGGGCCGATGTGCGCGCCCGGCGCGGTGCGTGGCAGGCCGGGCGGGACCGGTGCGGGTGCACGGGTGCCGGTGGTGCCGGCCGCGGAGGTCTCCCGGAGGATGGAGTAGCGCAGCGACCGGAAGGTGTCGCTGACGCAGCCGTGCATCGGCTTGACCATCTCGCGGTGCGCCGGGCTGTCCACCCACTCCAGGAAGGTCTCCTGGTCCCGCCACTCGCTGGTGATCAGCCACTGCCGGGGGTCGTTGATCGACTGGCAGAGCTGGTCGCTGACGTGGCCGGGGACCGAGGCCACCTGGTGGCGCAGCTTCTCGTAGACGTCGAGGAAGCGCTGCTGGGCGCCGTCCTTGATCTCCAGCATCAGCATCACGCGCAGCCGGGTGTCGGTCTCTGCGTGCTCCTGCGCCTGCGGTTCGGACAGAGTCGTCATGATCCACTTTCTGCTTCTGGGCCGCGCGCGTCGGGCCGCGCGGGGCGGCCTCCGGCCGGAGGTGCCCGGCGGGGGAGGGCGGTGCGGTGGCGGGTCGGCCGGGGCTGTCGGCGCCAGGCCTGAGGTCGATCGTGCGCGGACGCCACGAGTGGCGCGAGATATGCGGGCCATCCGAGCGAAGGGGCGGCAGAACGACCCCGGCGCGGGGGATGGAGAGACGGGGCCGCCGTGTCTGCGGGCCCCGCCGAGGGCGGCGCCGGGCCCCGCAGCCGGGCCGCGAACCCCCGTACAGGCTGGAGCAATTGATGAATCCGAAGGTTGACGACCGGGTGCCGGTGCTGATCGTCGGCGGCTCGCTGGTCGGGCTGTCGGCCTCCCTCTTCCTGGGCCGACTGGGTGTCAGACACCTGCTGGTCGAGAAGCACGCCGACACCTCGCATCACCCGCGTGGCCGAGGCAACAACGTCCGCACGATGGAGCTGTACCGGGTGGCCGGGATCGAACCGGCGATCCGCGAGGCGGCCTCGGTGCTCGCCGCGAACCACGGCATCCTGCAGACCCCCTCGCTGACCGGCGAGGAGCAGGAGTGGCTCTTCCGGGAGATCGACCCCGGGGGCCGGCTGGCCCGGTTCAGCCCGAGCGCGTGGTGCCTGTGCAGCCAGAACGACCTGGAGCCGGTGCTGCTGCGCTCCGCCCGCGAGCTCGGCGGGGATCTGCGGTTCAGCACCGAGCTGGTCTCCTTCGAGCAGGACGCCGAGGGGGTGACGGCGCTGCTGCGCAGCCGGGAGACCGGTGAGGAGCGGCGGGTCCGGACGCAGTACCTGGTCGCGGCGGACGGTCCGCGCAGCCCGGCCCGGGAGCGGCTGGGCATCGCCCAGAGCGGCAAGGGTGAGCTGTTCCACAACGTCAGCATCACCTTCCGGGCCAAGCGGCTCGCCGAGGCGGTGGGCGACCGGCACTTCATCGCCTGCTACCTGACCAACCCGGAGGCCGACGGCGCGCTGCTGCCGGTGGACAACCACGAGGAGTGGGTGTTCCACGCACCGTGGCACCCCGAGCACGGGGAGCCGCTGGAGGCGTTCACCGACGAGCGGTGCGTCCGGCACATCCGGGCGGCCGTCGGCATGCCGGACCTCGAGGTGGAGGTCACCGGGAAGGCGCCGTGGCACGCGGCCGAGCGGGTGGCCGAGCGCTACTCGGGCGGGCGGGTGTTCCTGGCCGGCGACTCCGCGCACGAGATGTCGCCGACCGGCGCGTTCGGCTCGAACACCGGCATCCAGGACGCGCACAACCTGGCCTGGAAGCTGGCCGCGGTGCTCGGCGGCTGGGCCGGGCCGGGCCTGCTGGAGACGTACGGGCAGGAGCGCCGGCCGGTCGCCCGGGTGACGAGCGAGCGGGCCTCGGCGCGTTCGGCCGAGCACAGCCACCCCGGGTACGCGGTGGTGCCGGGCGTCGGCCGGCAGGCCGGGGTGCTGGCGGTGGCGCTCGGCTACCGGTACCCGGCGGGCGCGGTGGCCGGCGCGGACCCGGCGGGCCCGGTGGTGCCGGAGCAGTTCGGGTCGAACGGCGAGCCCGGCAGCCGGGCACCGCACCAGTGGCTGCTGCGGGCGGGCGTGAAGCTGTCCACGCTCGACCTGTACGAGCAGGCGATGGTGCTGCTGACCGGCCCCGAGGGCGCGGCCTGGCACGCGGGTGCCCGGCGGGCGGCCGACGGGCTGGCCGTCCCGCTGGACGCCTTCCGGATCGGCGTGGGCGCCGACGACGACCTGGCGCCCGAGCCGGGGGCGGACTTCGCCGAGCTGCACGGCATCCGTCCGGACGGCGCGGTGCTGGTCCGTCCGGACGGCTTCGTCGCCTGGCGGTCGGAGGGCGCGGCGGCGGACCCGGAGGCGGCGGTGCGGGAGGCGCTGCGGACGGTGCTGAAGCTGTAGCCCCGGCACCCGGCCCCGCCCGGGAGCCCGGGAGGCGACCCCGCCCCGAGCGTGCTTCGGAGGCGAGCGGGCGACAACGCAGCTGCACAACGGGACGGGCCCGCCGGGTGAACCGGCGGGCCCGTCCTCTGTGGTCGAGCGTCTGGCGGGGGGTGGGGTGCGTCAGTGACCGCCCGCGTCGACGACCTCGACGTCCTCGATGTTCTGCTCGATCACGTCGGCCGGCAGCGCGACCCGGATCGCCCAGAAGTAGATCGCGAAGGCGAAGACCGCGACCACGACCATGTCCCACCACATCGGGATGTTGCCCTGGCCGCCGAAGGTGCCCTGCCAGGAGATCACGCCGAGACCCACCAGGTAGACCGGCAGCCACTGGGCGGCGCGCCAGTCCAGGCGCGGCGCGTTCGGCAGGCCCTTGCGGATCGCGTAGAGCGCGTAGCCGCCGAGCAGCAGGTAGCCGATCAGGATGGCGAAGCCCAGGCGGTACAGGGTCTCCCAGCCGGACCAGTAGATGATCAGGCTGGCGACCGCGAAGGACAGCGGCGAGATGATCGCGCCACCGGGCAGGCGGTAGGAGCGCTCGCGGTTCGGCAGGCGGCGGCGCAGCGCACCGAAGGCGAGCGGGGCGCCGGCGTACATCAGGACGCTGGCGGAGGTGATGAAGCCGACCAGCTCGTGCCAGCTCGGGAACGGCAGGAAGCAGATCACGCCGGTCACGAAGGACATGATCAGGCCGAAGTACGGGACACCGTTCTTGTCGACCTTCTCGAAGGCCTGCGGCGCGTAGCCGTTCTTGCTCAGGCCGTAGGAGATGCGCGAGGTGGAGGTGGTGTAGATCAGGCCGGCGCCGCCGGGGGAGACGATGGCGTCCACGTACAGGACGTAGGCCAGCCAGCCGAGGCCGACGGTCATCGCGAGGCCGGCGAACGGGCGGCTGATGCCCTCGAAGTCCAGTCCGGCCCAGCCGCCGGCGAGGCTCGCGGCGGGGATCGCGGCGATGAAGACGACCTGGAGCAGGACGTAGATCAGGGTGCCGATGCTGACCGAGCCGATGACGGCACGCGGGATGTCGCGCTTCGGGTTGCGGCTCTCACCGGAGATCTGCAGGGCCTGCTCGAAGCCGAGCAGCGCGAAGATGATGCCGCTGGTGCTGATCGCGGTGAGGACGCCCTTGATGCCGAACGGCGCGAAGCCGTGGTCGGTGAAGTTGCCCGGGTGGAAGTTGGTGATGGCCAGGACGAAGATCGTGGCCAGCGGCACGGCGATCTTGAACCAGGTGGTGATGCTGTTGGTGCGGGCCAGCACCTTCACGCCGAGGAAGTTCACGGCGACGAAGAGGGCCATCAGGAAGACGGCGACGATGAGGCCGCTGGTGGTCAGCGTCTCGTCGGGCCGCTGCAGGCCCTCGGCGAAGGACCAGTGCGTGGCGTAGTTGATCATGGCGAAGACCTCGATCGGCGCCACGGTCGCCGCCTGGAGCCACGAGAACCAGCCGAAGGACATCCCCGCCAGGCCGCCGAACGCGTAGTGCGGGTAGCGGGCGGTGCCACCCGCGACGGGGAAGAGGCCGCCGAGCTCGGCGTGGACGAACGCCAGCAGCGCGATCGCGATGGCGCCGATGCCCCAGGAGATGAGGGCGGCGGGGCCGGCGACCATGGCGGCGTTCTTGGCGCTGAACAGCCACCCGGAACCGATGATCGAGCCGACCGAGGCCCACATGAGGCCGATCAGTCCGATCTCGCGGCGCAGCGAGCGGTGGGTGGTGGTACCGGAGTCGGTACCGGTGCTCGGCGGGGAGAGCTGGTTGAGGGATGCCATTCGAAGTCTCTCTGTGGTGTGGGGGCCCCGGCCATCGGAGCGCGGAGAGTTGCCACACAGTAGGCGTATTCATAGGCCTCTGCACAGATTCCTTTGCTGAATGTTTACCTACTTTGTTGCTACATCCCCGCAGGTAGGGGGCATTCAGTTCATACATGTGTTACGTAACTGACGGGTAGCTTCAGCATTTGAGCGGCATTTGAGCTTCGCCCCGCAGTCAGGCAATCTTGACGGTGAATAGGTTCATACAAATGACGTCAACCGCATAACGATGCCCTCCCGGGCGGGTGAGGCCTGCTGCCCCCGGGGTTGTTCGTCCGCTACGGTATGCGCCACACCGCGGCACAGCGTCGTGTCCGCGCGCTCTGACCTCCCCTCGAAGGTGCGCGCAGATGAAGCTCACTCCCCACGAGCAGGAGCGCCTGCTCATCCACGTGGCCGCCGACGTGGCCCGCTCCCGCCGGGCGCGGGGCCTGCGGCTGAACCACCCGGAGGCGGTCGCCCTGATCACCTCGCACGTCCTCGAAGGCGCCCGGGACGGCCGCACCGTCGCCGAGCTGATGGACTCCGGCCGCAAGGTGCTCACCCGGGACGACGTGATGGACGGCATCCCCGAGATGATCCCGGACGTCCAGGTCGAGGCGACCTTCCCCGACGGCACCAAGCTGGTCACCGTCCACGGGCCGATCCAGTGACCGCCCCCGAACGGGTGATTCCGGGTCAGATCCTGTACGGCGAGGGTGACATCGGTCTCAACGCCGGTCTTCCGGTCACCCGGCTCACCGTCGTCAACGGCGCCGACCGGCCGGTCCAGGTCGGCTCGCACTACCACTTCGCCGAGGCCAATCCCGGCCTGGAGTTCGACCGCGCGGCCGCCCGCGGCCTGCGGCTCAACATCCCGGCCGGCACCGCCGTCCGGTTCGAGCCGGGCATCCCGGCCGAGGTCGGACTGGTCCCGCTCACCGGCCGCCGCGAGGTGGCCGGCCTGCGCGGCGAGACGGCGGGGGCGCTCGATGGCTGACCGCCCGCGGGCCGGCCGGCCCGCCCTGTGGCTCACCCGCGAGCGCTACGCCGACCTGTACGGGCCGACCACCGGCGACCGCATCCGGCTCGGCGACACCAACCTGCTGATCGAGGTCGAGGAGGACCGCAGCCGCGGCGGCGACGAGGCCGTCTTCGGCGGCGGCAAGGTGATCCGCGAGTCGATGGGCCAGGCCCGCGCCGGCCGGGCCGAGGGCGCCCCCGACACCGTCATCACCGGCGCGGTGGTCCTCGACCACTGGGGTGTCGTCAAGGCCGACATCGGCATCCGGGACGGCCGGATCACCGCCCTCGGCAAGGCCGGCAACCCGGAGACCATGGACGGCGTCCATCCCGGCCTGGTGATCGGCCCGGAGACCGAGGTGATCGCCGGCAACGGCCGGATCGTCACCGCCGGCGCCGTCGACGCCCACGTCCACTTCATCTGCCCCCAGCTGGTGGACGAGGCCCTGGCCTCCGGCGTCACCACCCTGGTCGGCGGCGGCACCGGACCGGCCGAGGGCACCAAGGCCACCACCATCACCCCCGGCGGCTGGCACCTGGGCCGGATGTTCGCCGCCATGGACGGCCTGCCGGTCAACATCGGCCTGCTCGGCAAGGGCAACACCGTCAACGAGGCCGCGATGCACGACCAGCTGCGGGCCGGCGCCCTCGGCTTCAAGATCCACGAGGACTGGGGTGCCACCCCGGCCGCGATCGACGCCTGCCTGCGGGTCTGCGAACGGACCGGCGCCCAGCTCGCCCTCCACACCGACACCCTGAACGAGGCCGGCTTCGTCGGCGACACCCTCGCCGCCATCGCCGGCCGCGGCATCCACGCCTATCACACCGAGGGCGCGGGCGGTGGCCACGCACCCGACATCATCACCGTGGTGAGCGAGGCCAACGTCCTTCCCAGCTCCACCAATCCGACCAGGCCGCACACCGTCAACACCGTCGACGAGCACCTCGACATGCTGATGGTCTGCCACCACCTCAGCCCGCACGTCCCCGAGGACCTCGCCTTCGCCGAGTCCCGGATCCGGCCCGCCACCATCGCCGCCGAGGACGTCCTGCACGACCTCGGCGCGATCTCCATCATCAGCTCCGACTCCCAGGCGATGGGCCGGATCGGCGAGGTCGTGCTGCGCACCTGGCAGACCGCCCACGTGATGAAGGCCCGCCGCGGCGCCCTGCCCGGCGACGGCCGCGCCGACAACCACCGGGCCCGCCGCTACGTCGCCAAGTACACCATCAACCCGGCCGTCGCCCAGGGCCTGGACGGCGAGATCGGCTCGGTCGAACCGGGCAAGCTCGCCGACCTGGTGCTCTGGTCGCCCGCCTTCTTCGGCGCCAAACCCGACCTGGTGGTCAAGGGCGGCCAGATCGCCTGGGCGCAGACGGGCGACGCCAACGCCTCCATCCCCACCCCCCAACCGGTGCTGCCCCGGCCGATGTTCGGTGCGACCGGGCGCTCCGCGGCGGCCAACTCGCTCAACTTCACGGCGCCGGACGCGATCGAGCACGGCCTGCCCGGGCGGCTGGCCGAACAGCTCGGCGTGGCCAAGGAGTTCACCGCGATCCGGAACACCCGCGGGGTCACCAAGGAGCAGATGGTCAACAACACCGCCCGCCCAGACGTCCGGGTCGACCCCGACACCTTCACCGTCACCGTCGACGGCGAGGTCGTCACCCCCGAGCCGGCCACCGAACTGCCGCTCGCCCAGCGGTACTTCCTCTTCTGATGTCCCTCTCCGCCCTGCTGCTGCTCGCCGACGGGCGGTTCCCGGCCGGCGGGCACGCCCACTCCGGCGGCGCCGAGGCCGCCGTCCGGGCCGGCCGGGTGCACGACACCGCCAGCATGACCGCCTTCCTCACCGGACGGCTGCACACCACCGGCCTGGTCACCGCCGCCCTGGCCGCCGCGGCCGCCGCCGGGCAGGACACCGCCCTGCTCGACGCCGCCGCCGACGCCCGCACCCCGTCACCCGCCCTGCGCGCCACCAGCCGGCGGCTCGGCCGGCAACTGCTCCGGGCCGCCCGCGCCGCCTGGCCGCACCCCGGCCTGGACCGGCTCGCCGCCGCACACCCGCGCGGCGCGCACCAGCCGGTCGTGTTCGGCGCGACCGCCCTCGCCGCCGGGCTCACCCCCGCCCAGGCCGCGTCCGCCGCCGCCCACGAGAGCGTCAACGGGCCGGCCACCGCCTGCATCCGGCTGCTCGGCCTCGACCCGTACGAGGTCGCCGCCGCGCTCGCCCGCCTCGCCCCGCAGCTCGACACCGTCGCCGCCGCGGCCGCCGCGGCCGCCGCCCTGGGCGACCCGGACGCGCTGCCCGCCGCCTCCGCACCCTTGCTCGACGCCTACGCCGAGCACCACAGCTCCTGGAAGGTCCGTCTCTTTGCATCGTGACCACGTCGACCCGGTCGACGCCCCGGCCCGCCACACCCACACCCACACCCACACCCCGCCCGTCACCGGGACCGGCCGCCGCCGCGCCCTGCGGATCGGCCTCGGCGGCCCGGTCGGTTCCGGCAAGACCGCCACCGTCGCCGCCCTCTGCCGCGGGCTGCGCGAGGAACTCTCGCTGGCCGTCGTCACCAACGACATCTACACCACCGAGGACGCCGAGTTCCTGCTCCGCCACGCCGTCCTGCCGCCCGAGCGGATCACCGCCGTCGAGACCGGCTGCTGCCCGCACACCGCCATCCGCGACGACATCTCCGCCAACCTGGAGGCCGTCGAGGACCTGGAGGAGGCCGTCGGCCCGCTCGACCTCGTCCTGGTCGAGTCCGGCGGCGACAACCTGACCGCCACCTTCAGCCGCGGGCTGGTCGACCACCAGATCTTCGTCATCGACGTCTCCGGCGGCGACAAGATCCCGCGCAAGGGCGGCCCCGGCGTCTCCACCTCCGACCTGCTGGTGATCAACAAGACCGACCTGGCCCCGCTGGTCGGCGCCGACCTCGGCGTGATGGCCCGCGACGCCGCCGCCCAACGCGGCGGACTCCCCACCGTGTTCTGCTCGCTCACCTCCGCCGAAGGCGTCGCACCGGTCGCCGCTTGGGTCCGCGAGCGGCTCGACGCCTGGCGCACCCGGCCGTGACCGCCACCGTGGCGGCCCGGGCCCGGATCGCCGCCGAGCCGGACGGGCGGGGCGGCACCGCCCTGCCCGTCCTCTCCGGCGCCGGACCGCTCGCCCTGCGTCGCACCCGGGACACCGGCGGCGCCGCCCACGTCGTCCTCATCGGCTCGATGGCCGCCCCGCTCGGCGGCGACCGGCTCGCCCTCTCCGCCGAACTCGCCGACGGCGCCGCCCTCACCGTCACCAGCGCCGCCGCCACCATCAGCCTGCCCGGGCCCGGACCGGCGCACTACGACGTCGAGCTGACGGTCGGCGCGGGCGCCCGGCTCGACTGGCGCCCCGAACCCGTGGTCGCCGCGAGCGGCAGCCACCTGATCCTGCACACCCGGATCACCCTCGCCGCCGGCGCCCGGCTGCGCTACCGCGAGGAGCAGGTCCTCGGCCGCCACCACGACTGGACCCGCGGCGCCGCCCCCGGTCGGCTCACCTCCCGAATCACCGTCCGCCGGGCCGACCGGCTCCTGCTCGACCAGCAGACCGACCTCGGCCCCGGCGCCCCCGGCTGGGACGGCCCCGCCGTCCTCGGCGGCCACCGCACCACCGGCCAGCTCCTCACCGTCGGCCACCCGCCGCCGCCCCCGCCCACCGCCGGCGACGCCGCCCTGCTCACCCTCCCCGACCCCGACGCCACCCTCCTCACCGCCGCCGCCCCGGACGCCCTCGCCCTCCGCCGCCTGCTGGACGAGCCCCGCGTGCCGTGACGGCCGGCGGGCTCAGGCCAGGCGGGCTCAGGTCAGACGGGCTCAGGACAGGCCGCCGGCCAGGTCGGACGGGTCGGTGTTCGCGCCGCACAGCAGGACGGCGACCCGCTCGCCGTCCACCCGGCCGAGCGCGGCCAGCGCCGTGGACGCGGCGTACTCGACGGCGATCCGGTGCCCGTCCCAAAGCTCCTGCCGCGCCCGGACGATGGCCTCGTCCGGCACCAGCACCGCGTCCACGCCGTCCTGCCGGGCGGCGTGGACGGCAAGTGCGGTGGCCCGGCGGGCGCCCAGCGCGTCCTGGGCCACCGAGTCCACCGTGACGTCCACCGGCCGGCCGGCCGCGAGGGCCGCGTGCAGGGCCCGGCTGCCCTCCGGTTCGACGGCCACCACCCGGACGCCGTGCTCACGGGCCGCGGCCGCCACCCCGGCGAGCAGGCCGCCGCCGCCCACCGACAGCACGACGGTGTCCAGGCCGGGCACCCGGGTGCGGATCTCGTCCAGCACGGTGCCCGCCCCGGCGGCGATCAGCGGGTGGTCGTAGGCGTGTGAGGCCAGCGCACCGCTGCGCGCCGCGAACTCCTCGCAGGCGCCCAGCGCCTCGGCGTACTCGCGGCCGGCCAGCCGCACCTCGGCGTCGTACGAGCGCAGCCGGGCCAGCTTCACCGGCGAGGCCGTCTCCGGCAGGAACACCGTGGCCCGCACGCCGAGTTCACGCGCCGCCCAGGCGCAGGCGAGGCCGGCGTTCCCGCCCGAGGCGATGGTCACGCCGGCGTCCGGGAGGGTGCCCGCCGCGGCGTGCGCGAGCAGGAAGTTCTGCGCGCCCCGGGCCTTGAAGCTGCCGGTGTGCTGGAGGTACTCCAGCGCCAGCCAGACCCGCCCGCCGTCGTCCCCCGGTGCCACCGTCACCGGCCGGACCCGCCCGGCGATCCGCTCCCCGGCGGCCTTCACGTCCGCGTACGTCAACTGCCCCATCGCGCTCGCCCCTCTGCCGGTCCGGCTGGTCGTCGACCGACCGTACGCGCCCCGGCGGGCGAAGAGAAGATCACGGCCGGCCCGGAGGCCCCGGGGCGTAGACTCGCCCCCATGCGTTTCGTGATCCTTCCGCCGCCGCTGCGCTAGCGGGCGGCGTACTCCACGGATTCCAGCCCGGCGGCCGCGCGGCCACCGGGGCGACGGCTGCCGCCCGCGCACCCCGCGGACCTCATCCGGCACCACTTCGTGGAGAACCGACGCATGACCACTCATGCCGCCGTGCCGCTCCGGCACGGCCTGCTGTCCATTTCCGCCGCCGCCGTCGCCTGGGGCGTGGGCGGAGCCGCGGCCGCACTGCTGATGCGCACCAGCGGGCTCGGCCCGGTGGCCGTCTGCTCGTGGCGGTTCGGCGTCGCGGCGCTCTGCCTCGCCCTGCTGCCGTCCGGCCCGCGGACCGGTGGGCACCGCCGGGGTGCGGCGGTGCTCACCGGGCTCGGGCTGGCGGTCAGCCAGTGCGCCTACTTCGGCTCGGTGCAGTACGCCGGCCTCGGCCTGGGCACCCTGGTCACCATCGGCGCGGGCCCGGTGCTCACCAGTCTGGGGGCCCACCTCCTGCTCGGCGAACGCCTCACCGGGCGGGCGCTGGCCGCCATCGCGCTCGCGCTCGGCGGCCTGGCGCTGCTGGTGGCCGGCCCGGCGGCCGGACCGCGCCCGGCCCTCGGCGTGGCGCTCGCCGTGCTCGCCGGCGCCGGGCAGAGCGGCCTCACGCTCTGGGCGCGCGGCGGCGGCTCGGCGCGGGCGACGACCGGGGCGTTCACGACCGGGCTGCTCTGCCTGCTGCCGCTGGCGGTGCTGGAGGGCGGCGTCCTGCCGGCCGGGGGAGATCCGGCGCTGACGGCGGGCGCACTGCTCTTCCTGGGCACCGTCCCGACCCTGCTCGCCTACCGCTGGTACTTCGCCGGGCTGGCGACCGTCCCGGGCGCGACGGCCTCGGTGCTCGTCCTGCTCGAACCGGCCGCGGCGGCGCTGCTCGCCGTCGTCTGCTTCGGCGAGCCGCTCACCCCGGCCCTGCCGGCGGGCTCCGCCCTGCTGCTGGCCGCCGTCGCGGCGCTCACCCGCGAGACCGGCTGACCGTGCGGCGGCGGCCCCGCAGCCGGTGAGGCGTGCGGGCCGCCGCCGGGGCGTCACGGCACCGGCCGCAGGGCCGGCGGGCCGGGGACCAGCGCGCGCAGTACCAGGTCGACCTGGACGCGGGCGGCGCCGGCCCGCAGCAGGGCGGTGGAGACGGCGCGTAACTCCTCGGGGCCGGTGCAGGCGAGCCGCAGTTCGAGGTCGGCCTCGCCGGCCAGCGCGAGGCCGCCGCGCACCGCCGGGAACTCGGCGGCCAGCTGCTGGAAGTCCAGCGGGACCGGGCCGAAGCCGACCCGGGCGATGGCGTGCAGGTGCCGGGCTCCCCCGGGCTGCGGCTCGGCGCCGCCGGGGAGCAGGTGCAGGGC
>NZ_JBEYVJ010000161.1:0-16302 GCF_040643935.1 Kitasatospora sp. NPDC047058
ATATCCACCCCCAGCCGGCAAAACCCAAGCTTGGCAATGTGTCAGGTTTTCATCAGTGTTGAACTACCTATGCTCCGGCACCGGGATCGGCCGCTTCTCGATCGCCGCCGCCATGACGTCCGGGAAGGCGTCGGGCGTGCAGGCGAACGCCGGGGCCCCGAGCGCGGCCAGCGCCGCGGCGTGCGCGTGGTCGTAGGCCGGGGCACCTTCGTCGGAGAGCGCGAGCAGCGCGATGAACCGGACGCCGGCCGCCTTCATCGCCGCCACCCGCTTGAGCATCCCGTCCCGGATGCCGCCCTCGTAGAGGTCGCTGATCAGCACCACGATCGTCTCGGACGGGCGGGTGATCCTCGACTGGCAGTAGGCGAGCGCCCGGTTGATGTCGGTGCCGCCGCCGAGCCGGGTGGCGAACAGGACGTCCACCGGGTCGGTGAGCTGCTCGGTGAGGTCGACCACCGAGGTGTCGAAGACGACCAGCCGGGTGTCCAGGGACGGCATCGAGGCGAGCACCGCCCCGAAGACGGCCGAGTGCACCACCGAGGGGGCCATCGAGCCGGACTGGTCGATGCAGAGGATGACGTCCTTCCGCACCGCCCGCCGGGCCCGGGCGTAGCCGACCAGCCGCTCGGGGACGACGGTGCCGTGCTCGGGCAGGTGGTTCTTCAGGTTGGCCCGGATGGTGCGGTCCCAGTCGATGTCGCGGTGGCGCGGGCGGCTCACCCGGGCGCTGCGGTCCAGCGCGCCGCCCAGGGTGGCCCGGGTGCGGTCGGCGAGCCGGCGCTCCAGTTCGGCGACCACCGTGCCGACCACGGCGCGGGCGGTCTCCCGGGTGGTCTCGGGCAGGGCGTGCTTGAGCGAGAGCAGGGTGCCGACCAGGTGGACGTCGGGCTCGACGGCCGCGAGCATCTCCGGCTCCAGCAGCAGCCGGTCCAGCCCGAGCCGGGTGATGGCGTCCTGCTGCATCAGCTGGACGACGGTGGCCGGGAAGTAGGTGCGGATGTCGCCCAGCCAGCGCGCCACCTGCGGTGCCGAGCCGCCCAGGCCGGCGCTGCGGCGGCCGCCCTTCCCGGCCCGGCCCTCCTCGGGCGCACCGCGGTACAGCGCGGCGAGCGCGCCGTCCATCGCGGCGTCCCGGCCGCGCAGCGTGCAGCCGGTGCCGTCCGCCTCGCCGCCGAGCACCAGCCGCCAGCGGCGCAGCCGTTCGTCGGCGGCGGGGGTGGTGGTCACTGCCATCGGGTGCTCCTCCGGGGACGAGGGGTGGTCGGACGAGGGGTCAAGCGAGGGGCGGTCGGACGGTAAGTCAAGCGAGAGGCGGTCAGGTGTCGCGGCGGTCGGCCTGTTCGGGGATCCGGGCCGGGCGGCGGGCCGGGGCTGCGGGCCGGACCGGCGCGGCGGGCAGGCCGAGCAGGGTGGCCGCCACCGGCAGGGCGGCGTCGGCGCGGGCGAGGTCCAGCTCGGGGCCGCCGCCCTCGTCGGCGGGCGATTCGGTGCCGAGCGGGCCGGCCGCGACCCGGCTGCCGACGGTGCTCCGGACGCCCGCCTCCAGGGCGGAGAACGTCCGGCGCAGCAGCGGCAGCACGTCGGTGAACGCCCCGGCCGGCACCGCCGTCAGCCAGGTGTCGAGCAGGCCCAGCAGCCGCGGGTCGTGCAGCAGCAGGGCGCCGCCGCCGGTGAGGAAGCCCTCGACCCAGCCGGCCGCGTCCGCCGGGGCGCTGGCGGCCGAGAGGACGAGGCCCATCCGGCGCCCGGCCTCCTCGGAGTCGAGCCGGCCGTCGTCCAGCAGCAGCCGGACGGCCCGGCCGCGCAGCAGGCCGGGGACGCCGGTGGCCGGGCCGCCGGCGGGCTCGCGGCGGGCGAGGGACCGGAGGGTGGCGGCCCAGCGGCCGGCGAGGCCGCCGTCCGGTGCCAGCAGGCCGATCGCGCCGTGCACCTCGTCGAGGTGACCGCGCATCACGGCGGCACCGGCCGCGTCCAGCCCGGTGCAGGCGGGCGGCAGGCCGACGCAGATCCGCTCGGCGAGGCCGGTCGCGACCTCGCCGAGCGCGCCGTCGTCGGTGCCGCGGACGTCGCCGTAGCGCAGCGCGCGGACCAGTGCGGGCAGCGCGCCGGCCAGGTGGGCCACGTCGGTGTCCAGTGCGGCGCAGTCGGCGAGCTCCCGCATCAGCGCGGGCAGGGCGCCGCCGAGGCCGGCCAGCAGGCAGGTCTCCACCAGGCCGGTGAGCTCGGCGAGTTCCACCGCGGCCCGCGCCGTGCCGACGGCCTTGCCGGTGGCCGCGGCCTCGACCGTGGTGCCCCACTGGGAGGCCTCGGCGATCCGGACGGCGAACTCGGGCTGCCAGCAGAGCCGCCAGCTCTCCCGGAACGTGCCGGTCGAGTTCACCGCGGACCGGCCGGGCACGCCCCAGTCGATGCCGAGCAGCCGCAGCCGGTGCAGCAGCCGGGAGCGGGCCGCGTCGGTCTCCCGGCGCAGGTCCAGGTCGAGCTCGCGCGGCCCGGCGTCCGGCTTCAGGCGCAGCGAGCGCTGCAGCCGGGTGAGGTCCCGCTGGAGCGGCACCGCGGGGGCGCCGTCCGGGACCTCGCCCAGCACGTCGCCGATCACCAGCTTGTCCTGCACCAGTGCCAGGGCGACGTCCGAGCCGTCGCACATCACCGAGCGGACGGCGTCCAGCGTCTCGGTCAGCCCGGCCAGCGGGCGGCCGCGCAGCACCGCGAGCGTGCGGGCCAGCCGGACGGCTTCGATGACGTGCGCGGAGGAGACCGGGTGGTCCTCGGCGCGGAGCAGCCCGGCCGCCCTGGCCATCCAGCCGGGCAGCGGGTCCCCCGGCTCGGTGAACAGGTGGTGGTACCAGCCCGGGGAGACGATCCCGGCGCCGTAGCCGCCGGCCAGGGCGAGCCGGCGGTGCGTCCAGGGCACCCAGGTGGCGTCGGTCCGCACCTTCTTCGGCAGGCCGGCCAGCAGCGCCCGGTCGTGGGCGACGGTCGGCATGGCGGCCAGCGCGGGGACGTGGAAGGCGCCGCAGACCACGGCGATCCGCCGGTGCCCGGCCCGCCGGGCGGCCCGGATCCGCTGGCGCATGTACGCCTCCCGCAGGTCGTCCCGCCGGCCGGTGCCGCCGGTCAGCCCCTCCTCGCGCACCGCCGTCATCGCCTCGGCGACCGCGGCGAACGGGGCGAGGGCGTCATCGCCGGGCGAGCGGTGCTCGATGACGTCCTCCCACCAGCGCTCGGGGTCGTCGTGTCCGGCGGCCGCGGCGAGCAGCCCGATCGGATCGGCCCCGGGCTCGCCGTCCTCCCCCGCGCCGGTGTCCGCGTCGTCCGGGGCGAGGGCGTGGGCGGCGGGCAGGTCGATGAAGTGCACCGGCAGGCCGGCGTCCAGCGCGTAGCGGATCGCCACCCACTCGGGGGAGAACCCGGCGTACGGCCAGAACGCGGCCCGGGCCGGGTCGTCCACGGCGTGGACGAGCAGGGCGACCGGCGGCACCATCTCCTTCTCCGCCGCCAGCCCGAGGAGCGGGTCGGCCTCCGGCGGCCCCTCGACCAGCACCGCGTCCGGCTGCAGCCGCTCCAGCGCGGCGGCCACCGCGCGGGCCGAACCGGGGCCGTGGTGCCGGACCCCGAGCAGCGTCACCTCCGACGGACCCATGCGCGTCCTCCCTCCTCGAACCTCGAACCTCGGACTGCGGTGGAGTCAGCGGGCGTTCTCGCGGGCGGCCCGGTAGAAGTCCTTCCAGCCGTCGCGCTCCCGGACCACGCCCTCGACGTACTCGTGCCACACCACCCGGTCGGCCGCCTCGTCCCGGACGACGGCGCCGACCACCCCGGCGGCGACGTCGCCGGCCCGCAGCACGCCGTCCCCGAAGTGCGCGGCCAGCGCCATCCCGTTGGTCACCACCGAGATCGCCTCCGCCGTCGACAGGGTGCCGCTCGGCGACTTGACCTTCGTCCGGCCGTCGGCGGTGATCCCGCTGCGCAGCTCGCGGAAGACGGTGACCACGCGGCGGATCTCCTCGGCGCCGCCGGGCAGTTCGGGCAGCTCCAGCGAGCGGCCGAGCTGGCCGACCCGGCGGGTGACGATGTCGACCTCCTCCTCCAGCGAGCCGGGCAGCGGAAGGACGACGGTGTTGAACCGCCGGCGCAGGGCGCTGGACAGCTCGTTGACGCCGCGGTCCCGGTCGTTGGCGGTGGCGATCAGGTTGAAGCCCCGCACCGCCTGCGTCTCGCCGCCCAGCTCCGGGATCGGCAGGGTCTTCTCCGACAGGATGGTGATCAGACTGTCCTGGACGTCGGCCGGGATGCGGGTCAGCTCCTCGACCCGGGCGATCTTGCCGTCCGCCATCGCCCGCATCAGCGGCGACGGCACCAGCGCCGCCCGGCTCGGGCCGTTGGTGAGCAGCTGCGCGTAGTTCCACCCGTACCGGACGGCCTCCTCCGGTGTGCCCGCCGTGCCCTGCACCAGCAGCGTCGAGTCACCGCTGA
The DNA here is from genome assembly GCF_040643935.1 of Kitasatospora sp. NPDC047058. Classification (NCBI taxonomy): domain Bacteria; kingdom Bacillati; phylum Actinomycetota; class Actinomycetes; order Kitasatosporales; family Streptomycetaceae; genus Kitasatospora; species Kitasatospora sp. NPDC047058. The sequence goes on from NZ_JBEYVJ010000161.1 coordinate 4,477, forward strand.
CCGCGGCCGCGAGGTGCTCCGACACCCAGGTCTTCGCCGTCCCCGGCACGCCGAGCAGCAGCAGCGCCCGGTCGGTCGCGAGCGTGGTCACGGCGACCTCGACGACGCGGCGCGGCCCGATGTACTTGGGCGTGATCACGGTGCCGTCCGGCAGCCCGCCGCCCAGCAGGTAGGTGGCGACGGCCCAGGGCGACAGCCGCCAGCGCTCGGGGCGCGGACGGTCGTCGTGCGCGGCCAGGGCGGCCAGCTCGGCGGCGAAGGCGTCCTCCGCGTGCTGCCGCAGAACGTCGGTCATGGAAGGGCTCCTTCGGGTCGGCCGCCGGACGCCCCCGTGGCGGGCGGCGAGGTGATCGGGGGGAGCCAGACCGGCGTCCCGGCCTGCCACGACCACCCTGCACCGGGGCACTGACAATCCTGACCGGACCTCAGTTCGACCGCCGGGACTGTCAGTCCCCGCGCCTACCGTCGTCGCATGGAGGAACGCTGGAGCACCGAACACGTCCTGTCCCTGGCGCCCGACGCCGCCTCGCAGAAGGCCGCGGGCACGCTCTCCTCGCCCGCCGCCTGGTCGGCCACGGGCACCGACGGCAGCGCGGTCTGGGGCGAGTGCGGGGGCAGCGGGCGGACGCCGTACCGCACGGTGGTCGAACTGGCCACGCCCGCCTACCGGTGCAGCTGCCCGAGCCGGAAGTTCCCCTGCAAGCACGCGCTCGGGCTGCTGCTGCTCTGGAGCGGCGCCCCCGCGGCCGTCCCGGCCGGCGAGCCGTCCGACTGGGCGTCGGAGTGGCTCACCGCCCGGCAGGACGGCGCCGGACGGCGCGCCGCCGGGCCCGGAACGCCCGCCGACCCGGCCGCCGCCCGCCGCCGCGCCGAGAAGCGCTCCGCCCGGGTCGCGGCCGGCGCCGCCGAGCTGAGGCTGCGGCTGGCCGACGGGATCCGCCGGGGCCTGGCCGACCGGTCCACCGCCGGCCCCTGGGAGGAGGTCGCCGCCCGCATGGTCGACGCCCAGGCGCCCGGCCTCGCCACCCGCGTCCGCGAGCTCGACACCACGCCCCAGCACCGCCTCCTGGAGGAGTACGCCATGCTCCACCTGCTCGCCACCGCCGCCACCCGGGTCGACGAGCTGCCCGCCCCGCTGGCCGCCACCGTCCGCGCCCGGGTCGGCTACACCACCGACACCGCCGAGCTGCTGGCCGGCCCCACCGTCCGCGACCGCTGGCACGTCCTCGGCAGCCGCGACACCTCCGACGACCGCCTCACCACCCGCCGGCTCTGGCTCCGCGGCGCCAAGACCGGCCGGCCCGCCCTCCTGCTCGCCTTCGGCCGCCCCGGCCAGGCCCCCGACCTCGCCGTGCCCACCGGCCACCTGCTGGAGGCCGAGCTCGCCTTCCACCCCGGCGCCCGGCCGCTGCGCGCCGCCCTCGGCACCCGGTACGGCGCCCCCGCGCCCGGCCCCGCCGCGCCGCCGCCCGGCCTCACCCCCGCCGAGGCCGTCGCCGCGTACGGCACCGCCGTCGCCGACGACCCCTGGCTCGACTCCTGGCCCACCGTCCTCACCGACGTCGTCCCCGTCCTGACCCCCGAGGGCTGGCACCTCACCGACGGCCGGCACACCCTCCCGGTGCACCGCGCCGCCACCTCCGACGCCGCCCTCTGGCGGCTCGCCGCCGTCTCCACCGGCCGCCCGCTCACCGTCTTCGGCGAGCACGGCCACCAGGGCTTCACCCCGATCACCGCCTGGGCCGCCGGCCACCGCCCGATCACCCTCAGCGCCCCGTGACACCCGGCCGCGCCCGCACCACAACCTCAGGAGCCCACGTGCCCGACCCCTGGGAGTCCCTCCACACCACCGCCCTCCTCGGCACCGACCGCCGCCCCCTCCCGCCGTCGGACCCGGCTGGCGACTCCCCCGCCCACCAGGCCGTAGACCGCACCGACCCGGCCACCGCCCTGCTCGAACTCGCCGCCCTGGAAACGGTCCGCCGCCGCGCGGGCGCCCTGCCCGCGCCCGCCGGAGAGCCGCTCCCCGACCCGGCTCCCGAGGACGGCCGCCCCGAACTCCCCGCCCCCGCCGCCCGCCGGCTCTCCCTGCTGCTCGGCACCCGCGGCAGCGGCGGCGGCACCGCCACCCTCGCCAACCTCACCGAACTGCTGCCCCAGTGGCTCCTCACCGCCCGCGCCCGCGGCCACCGCCCGCCCGCCGCGCTCGTCCCGGCCCTGCTCGACGCCGCCCGCGCCCGCAGCGAACTGCGCCCCGACGCGGTCGCGCTGGCCGGCCCGCTCGGCCGCTGGCTGGCCGCCCGGAACCCCGACTGGCGCTTCGTCCTGCGCACCACCGCCGGGACGCCCGCCGGGCCGGCCGCGCCCGGCGACGACCACCTCTGGCACGAGGGCCTGTTCGCCGAGCGGGTCACCCACCTCACCCTGCTCCGCCGCACCGACCCGGCCGCCGGCCTCGCCCTGCTCCGGAGCACCTGGCCCACCGAACGCGCCGAGGACCGCCTGCTCTTCCTGGACGCCCTGCAGGAGGGCCTCTCCCTCGCCGACGAGCCCTTCCTGGAGGAGGCGCTCGGGGACCGCAGCAAGAACGTCCGCGCCACCGCCGCCGAGCTGCTCTCCACGCTGCCCGGCTCGACCCTGGCCGGCCGGATGGCCGAGCGCGCCCGCGCCGCCGTCCGCCTCGCCGACCGCGGCACCCACCTGCTGGTCACCCCGCCCGCCGCGTGCGACCCGGCGATGCAGCGGGACGGCATACCCCTCAAGTCCCCCACCGGGCGCGGCGAACGGGCCTGGTGGTTCGGCGAGGTGATCGCCGCCGCACCGCTCGCGCTCTGGCAGGCGTCCACCGGGCTGGCCCCCGACCGGCTCCTCGCCCTGCGGGTCGGCGACAGCATCGACGAGACCAACAGCAGCTGGGCCGACGACCTGCGCGAGGCCTGGGCCAGGGCCGCCGTCCGCCAGCAGGACGCCGACTGGGCCCGGGCGCTGCTCGGCCCGGCGCCCGCCCCCGCGCCGGACCACCGCCGGGCCCGCCCGCCGCGGACCACCGGCGCCCCCGCCAAGCTGCTCTCGGTCCTGCCGCCCGCGGAGCGCGCCGCCTGGACGGCCGCGTTCATCGAGGTGCACGGCCTCGGCGAGGCCTTCCAGCTGCTCGGCGCCTGCGCGACGCCGTGGACGCCGCCGCTGTCCACCGCCGTGGTCGCCGCCCTCGCCCGGGCGGCCGCCTCCGGTGCGTACCCGTGGAGCCACAGCGGGGTGCTCGGGATGACCGAGCGCGCACTCGCCCCGGAGACCGCCGACGCGGTCGAGGCGCTGGCCGCCGGCACCGCGCCCGCCACCGCCTGGGCCGAGACCTTCGCCCGGCTGGCCGGCACGCTGCGCTTCCGGGCGGCGATGCTCGCCGAGCTCGGCGCCTGAGCACCCGCGGCCCCGCCCGGGCGGCACGGGCGGCACGGGCGGCACGGGCGGCACGGGCGGCCGGAAAACAGTCGGGCCGGCACCGGGGGCACGCCCCCCGTACCGGCCCGGCGGCAGGTCCTCAGCTCGCGACGCGCAGGTTCGCCTCGACCCAGGCCACCACGTCCCGGGTCGGCGTGCCCGGGGTGAAGATGTCCGCGACGCCCATCGCCTTGAGCTCGACGATGTCCTCGTCCGGGATGATCCCGCCGCAGAAGACCTTGATGTCCTCCGCCTCGCGCTCCTTCAGCAGCTCCAGCACCCGCGCGCAGAGCGTCATGTGCGCGCCGGAGAGGACCGACAGCCCGATGCCGTCCGCGTCCTCCTGGATCGCGGTGTCGACGATCTGCTCGGGCGTCTGGTGCAGGCCGGTGTAGATGACCTCCATACCGGCGTCGCGCAGGGCGCGCGCGATGACCTTGGCGCCGCGGTCGTGACCGTCGAGCCCGGGCTTGGCGACCACCACACGGATCGGCCCTGACACACCCATCACTGCCTCCTGGACTTCGTCGTCCACCACCCCAGACCTCGTCGGGCACGGGCGCGGTTAACCAGCAATAACAAACCTGAGGGGAGGTTAGCGCCACCTGGCCGTGCCGCCCCTCAAGAGGAGGGGAAAATCACAGCTCCACCCCTTGCTACCAGTGGGTATACCCCGGCGGACGCGCTCACAGCCCGCCGACGCCCCTCTTGACATCCGGACTTTTGTCCGGATGTCGGCGTTGCGGCTACAGTCTCGGCAGTTTTCCCCTCGCCCGATGACGTGTCCGAGGCCCACCGAGGAGGCAGCCCCCGATGGCTCCCGACGCCGCCGCCCGCCCGACCAGGGCGGAGCTGCGCCTCGCCGCCCGCGAACAGTCGCGCGCCCAGCGCCGCGACGCCGCCAAGGCCGCCACCCGGACGGCGCTGCTGCGCATCGCCGTGCCGTCGGTGGCCGCGCTCGGGGTGGCCGCCGCGGCCGCCGTCACCGTCCAGGGCGAGGCCGACCAGCAGCGCGCCCAGGCGGCCGGCCTGGTGCCCCGGCAGGCCACGGCCGCCGACGCCCCGGACAACGCTCCCGCCCGGGAGGCCGCCCAGCAGGCCCTCGCCGCCGGCGAGGCCGACCAGGCCTCCCGCGGCGACGCCCGCGAGCCGCTCTCCGGCGCCCAGCCCGGACCGGCCCCCGTGGCGGACGCCGCCCCCGAGGCCCCGAAGGCGCCGGACGGCCCCGTCTTCGTACTGCCGGTCGCCCAGCGCGGCCTGGGCGAGCTCTTCGGCGCGGCCGGCACCCACTGGGCGAAGCTGCACACCGGCATCGACTTCCCGGTCGACGGCGGCACCGAGGTCCGCGCGGTCACCGACGGCACCATCCGCACGCAGTGGAACCCGGCGTACGGCTACATGTCGATCCTGAAGATGTCCGACGGCACCGAGGCCTGGTTCTGCCACCTGCGTTCGTACAAGATCCGCAAGGGGCCCGTGAAGGCCGGCGACGTCATCGCGTTCGTCGGCAGCAGCGGCAACAGCACCGGCCCGCACCTGCACTTCGAGATCCGCCCGGCCGGCGGCGGCCCGGTCGACCCGCTGCCCTGGCTCCTCGCCCACGGCGTCGACCCGCGCTGAACCCCCGGCCCGCGCCGAGCCTGCGGTCCGCGCCGGGAGCACCCCGGCGCGGGCCGCACCCCGCCGACGGCTACAGCTTCTCCACCGGCGCGTACCGCAGCAGCAGCTGCTTGCGCCCCTCCGTCCCGAAGTCGACGGTGGCCTGCGCCTTGTCCCCGACACCGGTGGTGGCGACCACCGTGCCCAGCCCGAAGGTGTCGTGGGTGACCCGGTCGCCGACCGCCAGCGAGACGACGTCCCGCTCGGCCGCCGCGCCGGTCCGCCGCGCCGACTGCCCCCAGCCCGCCTTCGGCTGGGCCGCCGCCCCACCGCGCGCGGAACCGCCGCGCGACGAGCCGCCGGAGGACCTCCCGGCGCCCCAGGACGAGCCGGACGACCCCGAGGAGTACCCGCGCGAGGCCGGCACGGCGACCGCGCCGGTCCGCTTCCACTGCACCAGCGCCTCCGGGATCTCCTCCAGGAACCGCGAGGCCGGGTTGTACGAGGGCTGCCCCCAGGCGCTGCGCAGCACCGAGCGGGTCAGGTAGAGCCGCTCCCGCGCCCGGGTGAGCCCGACGTACGCGAGCCGCCGCTCCTCCTCCAGCTCCTTGACCTGGTTGAGCGCCCGCATGTGCGGGAAGATCCCGTCCTCCATGCCGGTCAGGAAGACCACCGGGAACTCCAGGCCCTTGGCGGTGTGCAGGGTCATCATCGTGATGACGCCCTGCCCCTCCTCGTCCTCGTCCGGGATCTGGTCCGAGTCGGCGACCAGCGCGACCCGCTCCAGGAAGTCGGCCAGCGAGCCGACCGGCGGCGTGCCCTCCTCGCCGGCGTCCGGCCGCTCGCCCGGGTCCTGCTCGTACTCGAGGGCGACCGAGGCGAGCTCCTGGAGGTTCTCCACCCGGGTCTCGTCCTGCGGGTCGGTCGAGGACTGCAGCTCGGCGAGGTAGCCGGTCTCCTCCAGCACCGCCTCCAGCACCGCGGCCGGCCCGGCGCCCGACTCGACGACCTGCCGGAGCCCGGCCATCAGCTGGTTGAACTTCTTCACCGCGTTCGCCGAGCGGGCGGCCATCCCGTACGCCTCGTCGACCCGCTGCAGCGCCTGCGCGAAGGAGATCCGCTCGCGGGAGGCCAGCGCGTCGATCATCGCCTCGGCCCGCTCGCCGATGCCGCGCTTGGGCACGTTGAGGATCCGGCGCAGCGGCACGGTGTCCTCCGGGTTGGAGAGCACCCGCAGGTACGCCAGGACGTCGCGGACCTCCTTGCGCTCGTAGAAGCGCACCCCGCCGACCACCTTGTACGGCAGGCCGACCCGGATGAACACCTCCTCGAACACACGGGACTGCGCGTTGGTCCGGTAGAAGATCGCGACGTCGCCGGGCTTGGCCTCGCCCTTGTCGGTGAGCCGGTCGATCTCGTCGGCGATGAACTGGGCCTCGCCGTGCTCGTCGTCCGCGACGTAGCCGACCACCTGCTCGCCGTGCTCGCCGGCCGTCCACAGCTTCTTCTCGCGGCGGTTGGCGTTGCGCTCGATGACGGCGTTGGCGGCGCTCAGGATGGTCTGGGTGGAGCGGTAGTTCTGCTCCAGCAGGATCGTGGTCGCGTTCGGGTAGTCCTCCTCGAACTGGAGGATGTTGCGGATCGTCGCGCCGCGGAAGGCGTAGATCGACTGGTCCGCGTCACCGACCACGCACAGCTCGGCGGGCGGCACCTCGGCGAGGTGCGCGGCGGCCGGGTTCACGAACTCCCCGTCCGCGGTGCGCTTCGGCGCGGCCGCGACCGAGCCCCCGCTCAGCTCGCGCACCAGCATGTACTGGGCGTGGTTGGTGTCCTGGTACTCGTCGACCAGGATGTGCCGGAACCGGCGCCGGTAGTGCTCCGCGACGTCGGGGAAGGCCTGCAGCAGGTTCACCGTCGTCATGATGATGTCGTCGAAGTCGAGCGCGTTGGCCTCGCGCAGCCGCCGCTGGTAGAGGAAGTACGCCTCGGCGAGCTTCTTCTCCGTCGGGTTGGCGGCCTGGTCGGCGAAGGTCTCCTCGTCGATCAGCTCGTTCTTCAGGTTGCTGATCTTCGCGGTGAAGGACTTCGGCGGGAACTGCTTCGGGTCGAGGTCGAGGTCCCGGCAGACCAGGGACATCAGCCGCTGCGAGTCCGCCGAGTCGTAGATCGAGAACGACGAGGTGAAGCCGAGCAGCTTGGACTCGCGGCGCAGGATCCGCACGCAGGCGCTGTGGAAGGTGGAGACCCACATCGCCCGGGCCCGCGGGCCGACCAGCTGCTCGACGCGCTCGCGCATCTCGCCGGCCGCCTTGTTGGTGAAGGTGATCGCCAGGATCTCGCCCGGCTGCACCCCGCGGGCGCCCAGCAGGTACGCGATCCGGTGGGTCAGCACCCGCGTCTTGCCGGAGCCGGCGCCGGCCACGATGAGCAGCGGCGCGCCCGCGTGCAGCACCGCCTCGCGCTGCGGGTCGTTCATCCCCTCCAGCAGCTGTGCCGGGTCCACCACGGTGCGGGCGGCGCCGTTGCGGTACCAGGCGTCCCGCTCGGCCTCGGCGGCATGGTCGGTGTGGAACAGCCCCGCCGGGATCGCCTCCTCGTACGCGTCGTACGGGACGTCGTCCTCGAACGGCGGCGGCTCCTCCTCGGTGGGCGCGGCGGCGGGCTGCTGCTTCGACCCGGCGGCGGCGGGGGCCTCGAAGCCGGGGAGCGGAAGGTCGTCAAAGAGGCTACTCATGGCACATCGAGTCTATGGCCCCGCACCGACAAGCCCGCCCGGTCACGGAGGACCGGGCGGGCTCGGGGGCGGCGGGGTGCCGGTCAGACCAGGCGGCGGGCGGTGGCCCAGCGGGTCAGCTCGTGCCGGTTGCTCAGCTGGAGCTTGCGCAGCACCGCCGAGACGTGGCTCTCCACCGTCTTCACCGAGATGAACAGCTGCTTGGCGATCTCCTTGTACGCGTAGCCGCGGGCGATCAGCCGCAGCACCTCGCGCTCGCGCTGGGTCAGCCGGTCGAGGTCCTCGTCCACCGGCGGGGTGTCGGTGGCGGCGAAGGCGTCCAGCACGAAGCCGGCCAGCCGGGGCGAGAACACCGCGTCGCCGTCGGCGATCCGGAAGATCGCGTCGACCAGGTCGGTGCCGGTGATGGTCTTGGTGACGTAGCCGCGGGCACCGCCGCGGATCACGCCGATCACGTCCTCGGCCGCGTCGGACACCGAGAGCGCGAGGAACTTGGTCCCGCCCGGCTCCCCCATCAGCCCGGCCGAGCGGCGCAGCACCTCGACCCCGCCGCCGCCGGGCAGGTGGACGTCGAGCAGCACCACGTCGGGCCTGGTCTCGGCCACCACGCGGACCGCCGACTCGACGTCGTCGGCCTCGCCGACCACGTCGATGCCGGTCGTCTCGGTGCGCCCGATCTCGGCCCTCACCCCCGTCCGGAACATCCGGTGGTCGTCGACCAGCACGACCCGCGCGGTACGGTCCGGAGCTGCCTCAGTCATTCGTTCTCTCCATCTCCAGCTCGACCTCGGTGCCGCCGTCCGGCGCGGGCCGCACCCGTGCGGTGCCGCCGTTGCGCTTCATCCGGCCGAGGATCGACTCGCGAACGCCCATCCGGTCCTCGGGCACCGTGTCGGGGTCGAATCCGGGGCCGTGGTCGCGGACGAACACCATCACGGTCCTCCCCTCGACCTCGGCGTAGACCTGGACCGGTCCCCCGCCACCGTACTTGGCCGCGTTGACGGTCGCTTCCCTCGCGGCCTGCATCTGGGCCGTGATCCGCTCGTCCATCGGGCAGTCGCCGACGATGACCAGCTCGACCGGGACGCCGTGCCGGTCCTCGACCTCGGCGACCACCGCGCGCAGGCTCTCCGCCATGGTGTCCGGCGCCTCCTCGGCGGCCGCCTCCGGGCGGTACAGCCACAGGCGCAGCTCGCGCTCCTGGGCCCGGGCGAGCCGGAGCACCTCCTTCGGGTCCTCGGCCCGGCGCTGGATCAGGGTGAGCGTGTGCAGCACCGAGTCGTGGACGTGCGCGGCGATCTCGGCCCGTTCCTGGGCGCGGATGCGGGCGGTCCGCTCGGCGCCGAGGTCCTGCCACATCCGCAGCGCGTACGGGCCGACCAGCACCAGCACGCCGGCCAGCACCGCGAGCGAGGCCTCGATGACCGAGCCGATGGTCGAGCCGCTGCCCTGCATGGCGAGGAAGGCGATGGTGCCGGCCACCACCAGCAGCACGCCCGCGCCGACCCGGGTGTAGGCGCCGCGGCGCTTCTCGCCCTCCTCCAGGCCGAACCAGCGCTGCCAGCGGGAGTCGTCGGCCTGACGCCAGACCAGCGCGACGCCGACGCCGATGGCCAGCAGCGGCCAGGTGTACGGCCGGGCGGTCTGCACGCCGAGCGCGTTCAGCAGGGCGATCAGCCCGATCACGACCATGACCAGCGCGGCCAGCTGCCACAGCCCGCCCTGGCGCTTGGCGGCCGCCGGGACCGGCGCGGTCTCCCCGTCCGGCACCGCGGGCTCGCCCTGCAGCGCGTGCTGCAGCAGCTCGCGGAGCCGGCCGATCCGGCCGCGCCGCTCCTTGCTCAGCTCCGCGCCGGACGCGCCGGAGGCCTGCCAGGACCCGGCCGGCACGAAGGCGCCGTTGACGTACACCCAGCGCGCGCCGCGCTGCGCGGGCTCGCCGATGCCGATCGGCACCACGAACCAGAACGCCGCGTACAGCAGCGCGCCGATCCCCTGGGCGAAGAAGAGCAGCACGAAGGCGATCCGGACCCAGCGGACCGGGAGCCCCAGGTGCACCGCGAGCCCGTGGGCGACGCCGCCGAGCATCCGTCCCTGCGGGCTGCGGTAGAGCCGGCGGTACGGCGGCCGGTCGTCGCCGGGGACGGTGGGATCGGCGCCCGCCGACGGCGGGGCGTCGGGGACGAGCGGACGGGGGTCGGTACCGGGGGCTGCCACGCCACCGATCGTTCCACGCGCGCCGTCCCGGGCGCATCAGGGTCGGTCCCTACCCGTTCTCAGGGACAACTCAGGGTACGGACAGGGCCCGGCCCGGTTGGGCGGGAGTCCCGGAGCCAGCAGGATGGTGGGCATGACCGAAGACCACCTCGTCCGGGAGGCCGGGCCGAGCACCCCGCCGTCGCCGGACCGCCCCCCGCTGAACCGGACCGAGCACCACCGCGTGGTCGCCGGCGTCTGCGGCGGCCTCGGCCGGCACCTGGACATCGACCCGGTGGTCTTCCGCGTGGTGACGGTCGTGCTCTGCCTCTCCGGCGGCCTCGGCCTCTTCCTGTACGGGCTGGCCTGGCTGATCATCCCGACCGAGCCGGTCCCGGACGGCAAGGGCGGCGTCCGGCCGGGCCGGACCGAGCTGCAGCGGGTGCTCACCGGCCGGGTGGACGGCCAGTCGGTCGGCGCGGTGCTGCTGACCGTGATCGGCACCGGCGTCTTCTTCGCCTCGATGGGCGACGGCGACCAGCTGTTCCCGATGCTGCTGCTCGGCGCGCTGGTCTTCCTGGCGGTCCGTTACGACCCCGAGCGCCACCACGCCCGGCAGCGCGGACGCCGGCGCGGCCGGGACCGCCACCAGGACGGCCCGTACGACCGGCACTTCCCCGGGTCGGAGCCGGCCGCCCCGGCCTACTCCTGGTCGCCGACCGACGCCGACACGACGGCCCGCGAGCGGCACGCCCGGGAGCGGGCGGCCGGCACCGTGCCGGCCGACACCCCGCACGCGGGCCCGAGCGGCTACCTCTGGGACCCGCGCCACCCCGAGCGCAACCCGTACGGCGAGACGGGCGCCGCCCCGGGCGGCGCCACCGCGACGCCGCCCGGCGGCCCGGCCCAGCCGTGGTGGCAGCGCACCGACCTGCCGCAGGGCGACCCGCTGCGCAAGAGCGGCCCGGCCGCCCGGCCCCGGCCACCGGTGGTGCGCCACCACGAGCGCTCCCCGCTCGGCGTGATCGGGCTGCTGCTGGCGGTGGGCGCGGCCAGCGCGGTCTGGTCGGCGTCGGCCCACGGCGGCGCCGAGCTGACCGGCGCCGTCCTGGCGACCGCCCTGCTGGTCGTCGGTCTGACGCTGCTGGTCGGCGCGAAGTTCGGCCGCGCCCACAAGCTCGTCGTCCCGGGTCTGCTGCTCACCCTGGCGCTCGCGTTCGCCCACGGCTCGTCGTACTCGGTGCACGACGCGGTCGGCGACCGGGACTGGAAGGCCGTCTCGGCCGCCGAGCTGGAGTCGCGGTACGTGCTCGGGCTCGGCGACGCCCGGCTGGACCTCGGCGGGCTCGACCCGGCCGGCGCCACCCTGCACAGCACCGTCGAGCTCGGCGCCGGCCAGCTGACCGTCGTGGTGCCGCCGGACGTGACGGTGAACCTGGAGACCAAGGCCGGTCTGGGCAACGTCACGGTGCCCGGGGAGGACGAGGTCAGCGGCCACAGCTCCCGCGGCTTCCGGCTGAACCCGGTGAACGGTCAGGCATCGAAGGGCACGCTCGACCTCAAGCTGATGGTCGGGCTCGGAGACATCAAGGTGGTCCGGTCGTGAGGAAGCACCCGCTCGATCTCTTCTCGCTGATCGCAGGAGGGCTGTTCACCGTGATCGCGGTGCTCTACCTGGTGGCGGCGGTGAACGACTTCTCGGTCGACGGACGGATCGTCGTCCCGGTGACCTTCATCGTGCTCGGCCTCGGCGGGCTGGCCGGCGCGGTCGCGGCGATGGCCCGGCGCGGGCGCACCGACTCCGAGGGCTGAGCGCCGCGGCCGGGCCGGTCCGGCCGCGGCGCAGGCCCGGCGGCGGT
>NZ_JBEYVJ010000162.1:0-16294 GCF_040643935.1 Kitasatospora sp. NPDC047058
CCCGGCGCAGCCGTCCCACGGCGGTCAACCCGCCCCCATCCGCATATCTCACACACCACCGGATACAGCCACCACAACGAGCCCGTCAGGCAAATCGGGACAGTTCACCCTGACGAGCCGAAGTCAGTAGTGACCACCGCATCGAGGTCCCGAACGAGTTGATCGGCCATGATGACTCGGATACGGCCCGTCTCGCCCAGCGGCGGGTCCGGCAGTGAGAGGGGATTGCTCGGTAGTGTCAGGTGCCGTCCGGATCGAGAATCGTGTTCCACGCGGGCTCACTGAGTGGGCTCGGATCCGTTCCCGAACTGGGGTCGAACTTCACCACGTTCGCGGCGCTGAGGCTTCCGAACCACAGTTGCAAGGCGGGGAACGCGTTCGTGAGCGCACTGGCAGGACGGTTGAGATGCAGGGACCAAAGCCGTATCCTCAGGTCCTTGACCAGGAACCCGTAGACAGGCTCGAAGAGACCGACTGCCTGTTCGCTGTCGTGGGTCATGCCCCGGCGGTTTACGTTGGCTGATCCGACGACGGCGAACTCATCGTCGAAAATCCACGTCTTGGAGTGAACGTATCTCTGGGCATGGGTACAGGCGATGACCTTGCCAGGTCCCGCAGCCAGGAGAGGGCTGAGGAAATTCTTGCGCCTTGCCCAATACTGGCCGATTCCAGGAGTCTCATTGTTGACCGTGTCCGTGTCCTCGGTCAGGATGATCAGTGACGAAATGGAAGGGAGTGCCGCCTGCAAAGCGGCGCTGATATCCATATCAACAAGGTACTGCTCCTCCAGGTAAATGAACTGAGCGGCGGATGCGATCGCCGTTAGGATCACGGACTTGGCGGAGCGTTCCCCAGTGGGGGCAAATGTATATCCTGAACCAGTGCCAAAACTTCCCGAGTGAGCCGTTCCGTTTCCGAATGTCCAAGCGGACTGGCATTGGATGTCACCCACCGGGCCGGAAACCCCTACCGACGAGTTGACCGAGGCCAGGGCACTTGCTACTGGCGAATCCGTCCACCTTCGAATGAAGTTCCGGTAGAGGTTCTCGGCCACGGGTCCTGCAAACCGACAGTGGACATCGTGGAGCGGCAGGGCAGGGGGGTTGCCCCACGACACGCGGTCCCGGTTCAGGTCCATTCCGCCGGCGAAGGAAAGGAGCGTCCCTCCCGCGAACACGACGACCACCTTCTGGTGGTGCGTCCCCGCGTCGAGGACCCGGCCGTCCTCGATGGCCGCTCCGTTGGTGAGGCCGTTGATGAAGCTCACCGCGGCGGCGTTGTTGAAGAAGCCGAAGGGGCCTCCGCTGCCGCCGGCGGGATTCTTGGCCAGTAGTGCGCGAACGTCGGCACCATTGTCACTCGCCAACTGCAGCAGGCTCTTCGGGGTCGTCGCGGGATCGCCAGTACCGTCGGCCTGCACGTCGAGCGGGCAGTCCAGGTCGAGGAACCATCCAGCGATATAGATGAAATCGCCGCTGCCGACTGACCGGAAGGCTGCCGCGATGTCAGGGAATGCCTCGTCACCCCCGACGTACACCTTGACCGAGTTGCCGTCGGCCCGGACACCCAGGCCGACGGAGGTGGAAAGCCATGCCGGGAACGGCCGCAACTCGTTGACAAAGTCGCTGTCCAGTGCCGCCATTGTGTTCGGGCCGATCTGGCCATCCACTGCCAGGGACCGTGCCGCTTGATAGTCCTCCACGGCTTTTTGCGTCTGCGATCCGAAAAACCCGGTGGCACCGGCCGGAATATTGAAGCCAAGGGATATGAGAGAAACCTGGACCTTCCGGACAGCTATGCCTGTGTCGTTCATCTGCATGATCGTCGTGCCAGCCAGGCAGCCCTCAAGAACCGGCTCGCCCATGAACCGAAATGCGTTCAGCAGAGTCTTGAGCGGGTCACCGTGTGTCCGGGGCACCGAGAAGGAACTCCGCTGCGCCAGGATGTGCAACCCCTCTGCGAGCAGCGAGAGGTACTGGGCTTCGTGCTCGGGTGGTGCCTGGGTCTCGTGCAGGACATCGACTGCCGTCTGTGCTGACGTAACCGCTTGTGCCGGCAGGGCGGCGTCCGCCAGCCACTGGGACAGCGTCAGCAGATCACCGGCGAACTTCATCACGGACTCGCCTGTCGAGATACTCGCCGCCTGCCGGTACACCTGCACAGCCTCAGCAGCCGGCTGCGCCACCTCCCCGCCCCGACCGGCCTGCATCAACCGCTTCACCACCTCGTGCAACGCCTCCGCGAGCAGGCCCAGGTACTCGGCCTTCGCCTCGGGAGGTGCCTGGGTCTCGTGCAGGATGTCCACAGCCGATCGCGCCGCCGCGACTGCTTGTGCCGCTTGCCCCTGGTCGGCCAGCTTGCTGGACTGCGCCAAGAACTGCCGTGCCAGCTCCATGATGTCCGGCCTCTCCTCGACCTGGTTGACATGGTGGGCCACTACTCCACTACTGAGCGCGAACGAGAAGTCACCGCTGTAGGAGCCAGTGATGACGTGAGTACCGGCCGGGAGGTCTGTCACGGAAATCGATGCTGTCCCCGTGATGAGCGACGCGTGCCCAAGCGTGCGGCTCCCGGCTCCGGCTCCCGTGGCTGTGAAGGTCACAACACCCGTCGGCTTCTCGGCTCCCGATCCGCTGACTGTGGCAGTGATCGTCACCGCCGTGCCGACCGCTGAAGGGTTGGGAGATGAGGCCAGCATCGTGCTGGAAGCCGATGTGACCGATCCGATCTCCGCAAGATCCAGGGTGTCGGCGTACAGCAGGCGAGGGGGCTGGTCGGGGTCGTCGGCCCGGAGGGTGTCGTGCTCCTCGACCACGAGGCGGAACCCGCCGGCGGCCCGGCCTTCGGGGAGCAGGACCTCGCCGCGCCACAGCACGGCGCCCGGTGCAGGTCCGCCGGAGGTGTCGGGTGTCACGGTGCCCCCTTTGACGGGCGTCCAGGCCAGTTCGCCCTGGAGGCCCGGCTCCCGCTCCTGGACGGATATCTCGATCCTGCTGGGGCCGACGTCCTCCATTGTTCGCTCGTAGCTGTCACCGGAGACCGCTACCCGCAGCCGCGCGGGTCTCTGCGGGTCGTACGTCACCAGTACCGAACGGTCGGCGTGGAGTTGAACGTAGTCGGCCAGCACCACCCTGGAGAGTTTGACGTCCAGTGACGTGCCGGGCGCCGCCGGGTCCGGTGCGACGACCGAGTGTGGCTGGTAGCGCGCCAGAGCCAGTCGGACGAAGGGCTCGAAGGCCGGGCCCTTGCCGTCCACGGCGGACGAGACCAGGTCCACCTCGATGTCGCAGTACCACAGGCCCCGGTCGGCGTCGAAGGCGACGTCGTGGCCGTACACGTTCACCCGGTTGTCGGAGGTGGGCGGTAGCTCGTCGAGTGTCAGGTCGCCGAAGTCTGCCTCGCCCCGCGGAAAGTGCGCGTCCGGGGGAAGACCCCCGCCACGCAGCACGTCGCGGCCGCTGCGGGTCACGTAGCGCGCGATGGCCCCCACCGGTTCGGCGACGCCGCGGGCTACGAGCACCCCGAGCTGCTCACCCTCGCCGGAGGAGAACCACGGCCCCTCCAGATAGACCCGAAGCCAGTGTCCACGTCGATGGCTGGCCATCAGGTTGCTGCCCGTCTGGCGTCGCCATTCGAACGCCGGCACCACGTACAGCACCCGTGGGGCGGCGGGCCGGGCCGAGCTCGGCACGTGGACCACTGTCTCCGGGCTGTCGCGGTTCACCGGCGGCAGGAACTCCACCTGGACGGGCCGGCCATCGGGGATGGCGCTGCCAGTCGACCGCGCGATCGTCCCGGCCTGCCAGTCCATGACGTAGTCGCCGCCACCGTCGCTCTCGGCGCGGACGAAGGCTGCGGCACCGTCCGCGCTGCGCACCGTCTCGGAGCGCAGGCCGACACCCGCCGGATCGAGGACGGTGGGCGCCGTCCCGTGGAGCGTCACCTCCGCGTGGCGGACGAAGTACTCCGAGAAGCGGCTGGTCGTGACGGCGCGGTAGCGCACCACGCGGTGCTTGGTGTCGGCGAATTGGTGTGCCGGATGATGCAGGTGATCCATTGTGACCCGGCCCGTGACGGGGTCGTAATCGGCGACCGTCTCGCCGCCGAACTCGATACCGCCCGGGACCCGGCCATAGTGCAGCCGCAGTTCCGCGGCGGCATCCTCGACCTGTCGTCGAGCGACCGGATCCTCAGCCGGCCCCGGAAGCTCATTCCAGCGGGCCACCAGGTCGATCCGGCCCGTACTGGAGGGATGGACCTGGACAGCGCCCAGCAGTCGCGCCTGGGCGGCCCCGAAGTCCCTTTCGGCCACCAACTCTTGAACGGTCGGCGTGCCCAGCGGCTGCTGCACCGCGTGCACCAGGGTCAAGGTGCGGGCCGGGGTGAGGGCCCAGTGCCCGCCCTCCAGCGCCAGTTGCGTCAACAGCATGACCTGCTCGCCCAACGACGCCAGGTCCGCCGGGGCGGCGGCTTCGGCGGCCATGGCGTCGACCTCCCGCCGGATCCAGTCCCAGACTCCGAGGAGATCGAGATCGGCCCGGTGGAAGAAGCAGCTCAGCGGGATCTCGGCCACTTCGCCCTTGGGCAGCTCCACCGTGAGGACCCGGCTCCGCGCGTCCCAGCCCGGCAGGCCCGAACCCTCGCGAAGCACCAGCCGGAACGGCCGCATGGCCGGCCACTCGGAGGCCGCACCGAAGTCGAGGTGGGTGACGCTGCCGGGCTGCGGCACTTCCATGGCGTGGTACGAGAGCCGGCCCTCGCCGTCCGCCGCTCCGACCATGCCTTCCGGCGCTCCCGGAAGCGCGCGCAGGGCCGCGCCCCGAGCCAGGGGGTCCGGGAGCCAGGGCAGCACCAGTTGCTCCTCCGGCGCGACGGGCACCTCCCGCTCCTGGCCGAGCTGGGCACCGTCGCGTTCCCGGATCATCCGGTACGTTGCCCGGTCGCCGCGCAGCCGGCCGCTCTCGTCGTCGAAGGCTCCGTGGGCCTCGGCGAGCGCCTCGGTGGTTCGTGGCGGGGCGATATGGCGCTCGGCCGTCCGACCCGTCGGGGTCCGGTCCTCATCGAGGCCCGTGTTGGCACTGCGGACGACCATGCGGTCCAGCGACTCGCCCGGATCCCTCTCCCCGTCGAGCGCCCCTCGCAGCACCACCACCGGCGACGGCACCGCCTCGTACCGCAGGTACGTCCGGCCCGGCGGGTCGGCCGGCAGCGCCGAAGTATTCCCGGCCTCCGCCAGGGACCGGCTGTTGCCGGCGAGATCGACCACCCTGGCCCGCAGCCGGTACCCGACTCCGAACCGCAGGCTCGGCAGTGACCCGCCGGCCGGGGCGAAACCGGTCCGCAGGCCGAAGGCCGTGACGGCGGCGCTCGCCGGCGACTCCGGTGCCCCGCCGGGGCCGGCCTCCTCCCGGGAGATCGCGCGGCCCGGCCGCGGCGCCACCAGGCTCCACCCGTTCCAGCGCAGCATCGACTCGTGCAGGTACAACTCGGCCGGCTGGTCCGGGCCGCCCGGCCCGGCGGGCATGCCCGCGGCCGATAGCTGGACGAACCCCTCGTCCTCCAACGTGCGTTCGGCCCCGGTCGCCTCGAAGCGGTACGTCCCGATCCTCCGGCACAACGAGTGCCACTCGCCGGAGCGGGAGTCCCAGACGTCCACGCGGTAGCCGCGCATCAGTTGCTCGGCCTCCAGGACGGGCACCCCGGATGCGGCCAGCAGATCGTTGTGTGCCTTCGCCCGGGCGAGTTCCTCGGCGACGGCTTTCGCCCGGGCGTCGCGGACCAGCGCGAACCCGGCGGAGCGCAGCACCGGCAGGCCGGCGCCCGTCGGCTGGTCGGCGGCTTTCCGGTTCGCGATGGCATCCAGGCTCAGCCCGAGGTTGACGATCTTGTGCACCGCGCCGTCCACGTCGACGTCGGAGAGGTCGAACCGGCTCCCGTCCAGGTCGAGCAGGCCCTGGCGCCCCGGCGCGGTCGAGCCGGCGGCGGTGAAGTCGGTGCCGTCCCAGACCGAGCTGGTGGCCGGCGAGATGTCAGGTTCGGGGCTGGCCTGGTCCGCCGGCTTCCAGCGAGGCAGTACCCGCAGCCGGCGTGGATCGGACTCCGGGCGCACCGCGGCGGTGGGCACCTCAAGGTCGAGGACGAGCCCCAACAGGGTCAGCAGCTCGGGATAGTCGCTGAGGCAGGAGAGTGCCTGGTGAAAGTCGAGAAGCTGGGCGAGCTCCGCCTCCTTCGGCAGCGGGGTGTCCGGCCGCTCCGGGCGTTCGTGGAACCGCTGGAACGCGGCCACGGCCTCGGAGGCCGACTCGCGCCCGTCGGCGGGCGCGAACGCATGCACGTGCAGGCCCGGCGGCGGGGGCTGTGTCGGGTCGACCACCGGTGGAGGCTCCGTTGGATCGCCGGGGCCGAAACCCTGGTCCCGCAGGGCATCTGCCAGCGGATGGAACACATGCTCACCGCTGCGGTCGCGAACGCGAAGGGGCGGGAGGCCGAGCGGGAACTCCGCCGCGACCCTGCCGTACAGCGCCCGGACCTGGTCCCGCACCTGCTGGAACGGGTACGACACCAACCGGTGTGCCGAGTAGTCGGAGGGCACGTGCGAGCGCACCCGCGTCCGGTCGGTGAACAACGCTTCCCACAGCGTGGGCTCCAGAGTGTTCAGGGGCCGAAGGCCGTCGGCGACCACCATGCCATCGAGCTCCAGGGCGAACTCGGTGGCCGCCACGACCGCAGTCCAGTGGCGCAGGTCGGGGAAGGCGGAGAGCTCTCCGTCGGCACCGTCGACCGTCGTCAGACGCGGCGAGACCAGCACCGACAGGCGCAGCCGGCGAGTGTCGCCCGCGCCGACCAGCCCATGGGGCAACGCCGTCCACATCAGTTTCTCGGGCACCCTTGGCTCCTCTCATGCGAGGGCGCCCGCGTAGGCCGCCCAGTCGGCCTCGGACATGACGTCGCCGAAACCCGGATCACCGTCGCCCTTGGCGAAGCTGCGCCGCACGGTGAACTCCACCGACTTGCTGAACAGGGTCAGATCGATCTTGAGTACCACCGTGGCCACGCCGTAGATCCGTTCGGAGCCGTCACCGTCACGGACGTAGCTGAGACCCATGAACATGTCGATCGACACGCTGACCAGGCCAAGGACCTCGACGTCGCCGCCCATCCTCAGGTAGCCGGTGAGCTCGGTCGCCACCTTCTCGTAGTGGAAGTAGACGCCCGCCATGATCGATACGCCGCCGCTTGCCACCCCGAAGTCCAGCGAGACGCTTGCGCCGAACTCCAGCGCGGCCTCGATCATCTCGATGCCGTCCAGCCCGAGCGCGATGACGAAGTAGCCTCCGCCGCCTAGACCCTGAACGGTCAACAGGAACTCGTCGTGCCGCTCGGCGAAGTTGAATCGCAGGCTGGCCCGGCCGTCGGTGAACGGTAGGTGCAGGCTCGCGCCCAGCTTCACGTTCTCCAGTGCGAACACACCGACCGTGACGGGCGGCAGGGCCAGCGAGTAGCCGACCTTCACGCCCGAGGGGCCGACCTCAAGTGCCGGGGGATCGCTGAATCCGTCCGACGGGATGAGGGCGCGCAGCGCGTTCAGGAAGGACAGTGGCGGCCGGAAGACCAGGGCCTCGTCGGCCAGGTCGGCGCTGACGACCGGTTGGCCGCCGTTTTCGGACCGGAAGGACAGGGCGTTGAAGTTGACGTTCAGTACGTCCTGGAAGGAGAAGGTGAAGTTCGAGAGGGTGGTGCTGACCGACGACCTGGCCGGACCGCCGTCCATCGGCCGCTCGATTCGGGCGTGCAGGCTCAGTGACATGCCGGGAGGGCGCGACCGCAGGGGCCCGGTGTCCGCACCGTCGGTGATCTTGGGTTCCCAGTCCAGCGTGGCGACCACCGCGTCGGACGTCACGTGACTCACCATCCGCGGTAGCTGCGCCTGGTCGCCGCTCGCGGGTAGCAGCGCGCTCAACCGCACGGCCCCGAGGAGCCGGGCGCTGTCGGCGAAGAACGTGCTCGGGTCGAACCTCCCCGCGGTGAGCTGGTCGAAGTCGCCGCCCACCGGTCCGAGGCTTCGGGACAGCCCCCGCGCCGCGAGGTCCAGCCGGGCCAGCGCGCCGCCCCGCTCCGCGGGCAGCGCCACATCCAGCGCCGGGCCCGTCACCTCGGCGAAGAGTTGGGCGGGGTTGGCTGCGGCGTCCAGCCCGGATTCCAGGAATGCCCGCGCGAGGCCGACCTCGACCGGTTCGGAGACGCCGGTGATTTGCTCGACGGCGGGCACACGGACCACCGCGGACTCCAGCACCGGCAGGAAGGGCACCTCGGGCGGCGTGGTGGCACCGTCGGGGGCGATGTGGACGTCGAAAACCAGTGACTCGGTGGTCAGGGCGGTATCACCCGGCCGCAGAGGATCGACGGGCGGGGCGTACACGACCTGGGCGCCATCGATCGGAATGCGCCGCCGCTCGCTCGGTGGGTTGCCGGTGAGGCTCCGGTAGGCCCGGCTGATACCGCTCATGAAGATGTCGCTGAGCTCGGCGACGGTTTGGGGCACGAAGATCACTGCTGCGTGGAAGTCGGTCTCCGCTCCGGTGCTGTCCGTCCCGATCATGTGGAAGAGGGCCGGGCCCGCCTGCGCCGGAGCCTCTGACATCACCCAGAATATCCCGTGGGTGTGGAGGATGTCCTCCGTGGTCACGGGCAGAGAGACCGTGGTGATGCGGATCTGTGAGAAGGGCATCTCCCGCCCGCCGTGCGGGTACCCCTCCGGCCGGTACGTCCTCACCGGCTCGCGCACCGCGATGAACCGACGCTCTCGCAGCACCGCGACCCGGCCCCCCGAGCGCTCCTCGATGAGGCGCTCGGTGACCTCGATGTATGCGGCCCGGTGGCCGAACGGAAACAGAAGTCCTTCTTGAACGGTTCGTACGAAGTGGTCCCGGCCCAGGGTGGTCACATGCTGCCACTGGCTGAGGTCAAAGGTGGGCACCCCGTCCCAATCACCGCGAGCACGCAACCAGCCGCCCCGTGCGGAGAGCATCAGTCGGTCGACGGCAACCGGTTCGGGGCTGTACGCGGTACCGTCGTTCTTTCGGAGCCTGAAGTCCGCCGACAGGCCGACGATCTGTCGTCGAAACTTCAGCCCTGGCGGGGTGTCGACGCCGGCCGCCGGGCCGTCGCCCATGTCCGGGGAGAACACCGCCCGAACGTACCGGTCCTCGGCTTGCTCCTCGTCGACGGAGGCCGAGCCCTGCGGCCCGGCACGCGTGACGCCGAGGCGGGTGTGCCACAGCTCGGTCCGGCCCTCGTGGGTGACCGGCTGCACCGAGTGTGCCCAGCCGCCGCCGGGATGCGGGGACAGCAGGAGGCGGTACGGCAGCTCGATCGCCGTCTCGGTGGCGGTCGGCGCCCGCGGGAATGGCGCCGTCGTCGCATCCTCGAACACGGTGCCCCTGGCCGGCAGCGCCACAGGTACCAGCTGGGGATCCAGTGACGTCCAGTCAAGCAGTGTGTCCAGCGTGAACGGAAGCTCGTTGACGTCTGCACGAAGTCGGAATGCCAATCGACTGGGCCCAGCCACTCGCCCGAGCATCGGAACGGAGGGGGCACTTTCCTCGGCGGCCACAGTCTCGGCCAGGTGCTGAGGCGGGAAGTGGACGACGATGAGGGCGTCCCGCCCGGGCTCATCTCGCACCAGCCGGCCACCCGGGGGCCTGTCTTTCACGAGGATGAGATTGACAAATTCGAACCGCACAGACAGCAGGTCGAGCGACCTCAGCACGATCTTGGAGAAGGACGACATCTGCCTCAGCTCCCGCCTGGGCGATCGTCACTGGACGCTCGCAGTGGGAACGCGAGCCAGGACGCTTCCTTGCACCACTTCCATGGCAGCACTCCTCGCGGGGCGCAGCAACTCCTAATGCGGGACGGGATTGGTCAGCTTTGGTATCGGTGTAGCAGCGTTCGCGCCAGCGACGCGCTGCAGCAGCGACAAGTAGTGGGCCGGACCGAGAGGTCACGTTCGCTGGAGTGGTGTATCGACGGCCACTCGGTGATCCACTTTCAGGTTATGCGGTGAGCGCGGTCGTGGTGGTCTCTTCGGTGCTGTCTCCCTCGATCGGGTGGAGGCGGCAGCGGCCGAGGATCTCGGAGCCGATGTAGCGCCGCTGCTCGGCCCATTCGTCGCTCTGCTCGGCCAGGACCGCGCCGATCAGCCGGATGACCGAGCTGCGGTCGGGGAATATCCCGACGACGTCGGTGCGACGCCGGATCTCCTTGTTCAGCCGTTCCTGCGGATTGTTCGACCAGATCGACTTCCAGACCGTGCGCGGGAACACGGCGAAGGCCAACAGGTCCTCACGGCCGCGCTCCAAGTGCTCTGCGGCCTTGGGGAATCGCTCGTCGAGGGCAGCGATGACGGTGGCCATCTGCTGGCGCACGGCCTTCGCATCAGGCTGTTCGAAGACGGTCCGCAGCAGGGTGGCGACCCAGGGCTGGGCGGACCTCGGAACCTGCGAGAGTAGACTCCGCGCGTAGTGCGTTCGACACCTCTGCCAGGACGCACCGGGCAGAGTCGCGCCGATCGCGTCGACCAGGCCGGCGTGGGCGTCGCTCACGACGAGCTTGACCCCGCCCAGGCCGCGGGCGACCGGCGAGCGCAGGAACGCCAGCCAGCCGGCGCCGTCCTCGCTGGTGGCGACGTCCAGGCCCAGGACCTCGCGCTGGCCCTCGTTGTTGACGCCGACCGCGACCAGGCAGTGGACGTTGACGACCCGGCCGCCCTCGCGGACTTTCTGGGTCAGGGCGTCGACCCAGACGAAGGTGTAGGGGCCCTGGTCGAGCGGACGGTGGCGGAACTCGCCGACCCGCTCGTCCAGGTGCTTGGCCATCTCGCCGACCTGAAGAGGACGTTAAGTCCGTTTCTGGTAGCGGCCGCGTCCGGGTTGGTCGAGGAGTCCTTGACGAGCGAGTCGTCCCAGGCGGGAGCGGTGACGTTGATCGAGGGCTCGTCGGTGGGCAGGCCGAGGAGGTCGTGTAGGTCGCGAACCCGAAAGACCTGCCCGGGATGCTCGTTGAAGGCGGTCACGATGCGCTGGTAGACGGTGGCGGTCTCCGCAGGGGCCGGTTCGTGGTCGGGCAGGGTGAGGCCGTCGATGACCTTGCCGGTGGTGACGGTCTCGGCGAGGCGGGCTTCGACCTCGGCCAGGGCACCGGTGAGTTGGTCGATCTGTTCGCGCAGGTAGTCGGCGCGTGCCGCGGTCTCGTCGTGTTCGGCCTGCAACAGCCGCAGGAGTTCGGTGACGTTCACGCGGCCAGCTCGACGTCGTCGCGCCCGGCGGGGCTGGGGGTGGTGAGGCGGCGGAGCATGCCGGCGGTGGAGGCCCAGGGCGATGCCGGCCTCGTTGTCGTGCGCGCCGGCGGCCAGGACCACCACGCCGATGATCAGGCCCAGCACGTCGACGGCCAGTCCCCGCTTCCTCCCCGGCGTCTTCTTGTTCGCATCCAGCCCCGTCGTCTCCTTCGGCACCCCGGCCGCCACGCGGACGGACTGGGTGTCGGTGATCACCAGGGACGGGTCCTCTCATCGGCGGGCCCGCTCCCGCACCTGGCAGCGCAGGATCTCCTGAATCCGCTGGTCAAGGCCGTCCCGGGCGCCACAGGGTGAAGTAGCAGAACACCGCCGACCAGGCCGGGAAGTCGTGCGGCAGGAGCCGCCACTGACAGCCCGTCCGGTTCTGGTACAGCAGCGCGTTCACGACCTCACGCAGGTCACAGGAGCCCGGGCCCCCGGTCGCCGAGCGCGCCACCCGCTCCTGCTTCCAGGCGGTGACCAGCGGCTCGATCAAGGCCCACTGCCCGTCAGACAAGTCCGTTGAGTACGGCATCCGTTCCATGCCCCGACCCCACCATGCACACGACATGCGAGTCAGCCTGAACGTCCCCGTACCCACGAACGGGCGACACCAGATCACCCAGAAACGGACTTAACGTCCACTTAATCCGAGTTCTAAAGACGTGTTGCAACGCGGACCAGGTCAGCAACTGCACGAAGGCGACTGTGCGGCGGCCAGGCGATCGCCGTTGCCACGGGCGGAGCGTCCAGGACCGGTACGGCAGCGAGGTCCCGGCGCAGGTCGGCGCTGGCTGACTCGGGAATGACCACGGTGGTACGGCCGAGCGCGATCAGCTGGAAGAGCTGTGTCAGGTTCCGTACCTCTGCGCCCGGTCCCTCCGGGTAGCTGCCGCTGGGACCGGGCCAGCGCGCCATCGGGAGCTCTGGCAGCGTGGTGACGTCGGCCATCCGGATCTGAGAGCGGCTGGCGAGCGGGTGTGAGGCCGGCAGGATCGCGACCTGTCCCTCGGTGTACAGGATTTCGGTGTCGAGCCCGGCTGCTGAGTCGAAGGGCAGGTGCAGCAGGGCTACGTCGGCTTGCCCGTCCTGCAGCAGCTGGTGCTGGTGTGCCTCGCAGAGCAGTAGCTCGACGGTGGCTGCGCCGGGTTCCGCGGCGTAGGCGTCGAGCAGTTTCGTCAGCAGTTCGCCGGCGGTGCCGGACTTCACGGCGAGGACAAGGCTGGGGTGCGCTGTCGCGGCCCGACGGGTACGCCGCTCAGCTGCGGTCACTGCGCTGAGGATCGCGCGACCTTCGGCCAGAAGCACGCCTCCGGCCGCGGTGAGCGTGACCTTGCGGCTGGTGCGTTCCAGCAGTGCGATTCCGAGCCGCCGTTCGAGCTGGGTGATCGCGCGGGACAGGGGCGGCTGGGCCATCCCAAGGCGCTGGGCAGCCTTGCCGAAGTGCAGCTCCTCGGCGACGGCGACGAAGTACCGCAGCTCGCGAATTTCCATGAGTCCAGGCTAATGACGGCAGACGGCAGATCGATACCGACCAGGTATCGCTGCACTACCGAGATGGTGTTGGTGCCCGGCCGCAGCACGAGCATGCTCGCTGTCATGAGCGAGAAGACGATCGCGCTGGTCACCGGCGCGAACAAGGGGATCGGGTATGAGATCGCGGCCGGGCTGGGTGCGCGGGGCTGGAGTGTCGGTGTCGGCGCCCGGGACGAGCAACGCCGCCAGGACGCCGTGGCGAAGTTGCGCGCGGCCGGCGCCGACGCGTTCGGCGTACCCCTGGACGTGACCGACGGCGGGAGTGTGTCCGCCGCGGTCCAACTGATCGAGGAGCGGGCAGGACGGCTCGACGTACTGGTCAACAATGCCGGCGTTGCCGGCGGCTGGCCGGAGGAACCCACGACCATCGACCTCGAGACCGTGCGGCGACTGGTGGAGACCAACGTCATCGGCGTCATCAGGGTCACCAACGCAATGCTGCCGCTGCTCCGCCGCTCGGAGCACCCGCGGATCGTCAACCAGTCCAGCCACGTCGGTTCCCTGACACTGCAGACCACGCCCGGCGTCGACCTCGGGGGGATCAGCGGGGGCTACGCGCCGACGAAGACCTACCTCAACGCCGTCACCATCCAGTACGCCAAGGAGCTGAGCGGCACCAACATCCTGATCAACAACGCCTGCCCCGGTTACGTGGCCACCGACCTCAACGGATTCAGCGGGACCCAGACCCCCGAGCAGGGCGCGGCGATCGCCATCAGACTGGCGACCCTGCCGGACGACGGCCCTACCGGCCAACTGTTCGACGACAACGGGGTCGTGCCCTGGTGACCTGACCCTCGGATACGCCCTCGTCGATCAGGCCGCCGCCGGTCGGACCCACGTGCACCCTGCGAAGATCGCTGTCGCTGGGCTGGACGACGTCCCATAGCCTTACGCAGCCTTGGCTGGGTATTCGGTCCAATCCCGGATGGGTGACTCGGGTGCGAAGCCCGTCTTCGGCTCGGCGCGGGCGTTGTGCCAGCGTATGCAGGCAGCGATGGCGGCGTACTACTCGTCGTACGTGCGGTGGTCCGTGCCGTTGAATGCGAAGTAGCGCAGCACGGCGAACTCGGACTCGATCCAGTTCAGCCAGGAACCGTAGGCGGGTAGGAAGACCAGCTCGATGTCGTTGTCGGCGGCCCAAGTACGGACCTCGGCGTGCTTGTGCGGGGAGAAGTCGTCCAGTACGACGTACAGCTTCTCCTTGGGCCAGCGGGCTCGCAGCGCTTCCGCAGGCCGAGGAACTCGTGCCACCGCTTGCGCTCGCGGATGCGGTAGTAAATCTTGCCGATGGCCAGATCGAGGGCGGCGAGCATGTGCATCACGCCCTCGTAGCGGTTGGAGGTGGCCCTCAGCCGGCGCGGAGCGCGAAGTGGCCTCCACGCTCTGCCCTTGCGCGGCTGGAGACCGAGCGGGCCGAACTCGTCCACGCAGACCACCCGGCCGTCGACGGGCGGCGTGTCGTAGAGCTCCAGGACCCAGTGCATCTTGGCGATGAAAGCCGGGTCGGTGGATGCCTTCCATGTGGTCGTCGTCTGCCAGGAGACCTTGCCCTCGCGCAAGATCCGGCGCAAGGTCTCCCGGCTGAGGGCGGCGACGACCTTGTGCTTGAAGTGAACGAAGCCAGCCGGCGGTGGGCGGGCAGCCGTGGCGCTGCTGGCTGTCAGAAGGGCGGGGTGGCGAAGTCTCCGTCGAGGAAGCAGAAGTCCCTGGTGTAGGGGCTTCGGTCGTCGTCGCCGGGGCGGGCCAGGCCGGTGGTGTCGTGTCCCCAGGCGCGCAGGGCGCCAAGGGCCTGCCGGCGGCGCCACTGCGTGTCGTTGGTGAGGAGGAGCCGGCGGGCGTAGCGGGCGAGGTTGTCTCGGTGTGGGGCCAGGGCGGGGTGTTCGGCGAAGGCTAGGGCCGCGGCCAGCGCGGTGTCGCGGACGGCTGCGTCGGCGTCGTCGAGGAACGGTGAGACGGCTCGGTAGAGCACCGGCCGCAGAGCACGCAGCGCGGCCATGGCGGGGCAGCCGTCCTGATAGTCCCGGTCGCCATAGCGGTTGCCGGCTGCGGCGCACGCGTCGTCGGAGTCGCAGGCGACGCCGGCGAGCCATGCCAGAAGCAGCGCGCACACACCGTCCGCCTCCACGCCGTGCTGTGCCGAGCGGCGGGCGAGGAGCGCCGCAACGAGCAAGGCGGTCACGGGAGTGGCCTCGTAGATGGTGTTCTGGTGCCGCACCGGTTCGAGGGCGTCGAGGGTCTTCCGGGCTTCGGGCACGGTCAGGTCGGGCTCGAGGAGACGGATCAGCGCCTGGGGCAGTTTCCTGGCGGTGCCTGTAGCGGTCTGTAGCGACGACCAGTTGGTCCCGCGCAGCAGTGCCGAGGGGTCGGGCAGTGCCTCTGGTTCGGGCCGGTTGGTGTGCGGGTCAGTGGTGGTCACCGCCCGACCCTAACGGTCCGTCGCCGACATCACTGGGCCCGCTGGCCCTGTGGCGCTGGCCTCGGCGCCCGGCCGTCGTCGGACAGGCCGGGTCGAGCAGTTGGAAGCCGTGGGGTGGTCTGGTGAGCCGTGTTGGGCTTGGACCGGTGGCGACAGGAGGTGTTCAGGATCGAGGGCTGCGGCGGAGCCGGGAGAAGAAGTCCGATCCGAAAGCGGACACCCCTCCGATGAAACCAGCACCACCGCCGCGCTCGCCACCAGCGCCCTACTCGCCCTCACCGTCCTCACCGCGGCCGCGCCGACCGCTGGGGCCGCACCGGCCGAGGCCGGCCACCACCGCTCCCCCGGGCAGGTCCTGACGATCCGGCTCGCGACGCCATCAACGCCCTGCCCGTCGCCGACGAGAACAGGGACGGCTACGAGCGCACGAAGTTCCGTCACTGGACCGACGCCAACAAGAACGGCTGCAACACCCGCAAGGAGGTCATCCTCGCCGAGGCCGTCGACGCCCCTGAGGTTGGCCCGGGCTGCGCGCTGAGCGGCGGCGCGTGGTTCTCGCCCTACGACGACCTGGCCGTCGTCGACTCCGGCGCCCTGGACGTCGACCCCCTCGCGGAGGCCTGGGACTCCGGCGCCTTCGCCTGGAGCTCGAAGGAGCGCGAGGCCTACGCCAACGACCTCGGTGACCCCAGGTCGTTGATCGCGGTCAGCGCCAAGTCGAACCGCTCGAAGGCCGACAAAGACGTCGCCGAGTGGATGCCCCAGGCCGCCCACTACGCCTGCACCTACCTCACCGACTGGACCACCGTGAAGACCCGCTGGTCCTCACCGCCGACCCGCGCGAGAAGACCGCCCTCACCCGCCTGGCCGCCACCTGCCCCAACGAGCCCATCACCGTCGAACTCGCCCGCTGACCACCCCTTCCCGGGACCTGTTGCCCGAACGTATCCGCCCGTTCCCGGGCCCCCGGGTGCCGGGCTACGGGGCCGGCCCGCGGCCCG
>NZ_JBEYVJ010000163.1:0-16085 GCF_040643935.1 Kitasatospora sp. NPDC047058
CCTCTCCCCACCCCCGCCCCTCGGCCCCCCCCGGCGCGGCCGGGGGCGCGGCGGCCCCGGCGCGGACCGGGCCGGCCCTTCGCCGGGACGGCACGAAGGTGCCCCGCGGCCCGCGGCGGTTCCGGCTCGGCCGGGACCGTCGCGGGCGCGGGGCACCGGGTGCCGCCCGCCCGGGGCGTCTCAGACGCCCAGGCGCTCCTTGATCTCCGCGAAGAACGGGATGTGGCGGTAGTCCTTCGCCACCGGGTCGTAGTCGGTGTACCGGTTGGTGAATCCCAGGAGGTCCTGCTGGACCTCCTCGACCGGCTTGGTGTGGATCCGCTGCTCGATCCGCTGGATCTCGCCGAGGAATGCGGCGAGGACGGCGGGCAGCTCGTCGTGGAGCCGTATCAGGCCGTCGCGCAGCTCGATCCCGCCGTGCTCGGAGAGGTAGTTGAAAAGGAGCTGCGAGGCGACCGCGTCGTAATTGGGGCGGGGAATTCCCTCGACCGCGTAACGGAGCAGGCGCTCGGAGAGGATGTACTCGTACGCGAGCTGGGCCTCCTGCTGCGGGAGTTCCCGGTCGTTCAGGCAGACCAGCATCGCGGAAACGTCGACCCGCAGTTCCTCCAGGCCGGCCAGCGGCTTCAGCTTCTTGATCGGGAGGAATTCCGGAATGGGCATGTCGCCCTGCCGGTGGTGGTATTCGTGCAGTCGCACCCACCAAGACGAGGCCTGCTCCACCGTGCGGTCGTCGACGCCCCGGAGGAGCGGGAGGCTGCCCTCGGCCATCACCGCGTCGATCATCTTCCGGGTGATGCGGTTGTGGCGTTCGACGAACTTGTTGATGAAGTAGAAGATCAGGTCGTCGCCGTGCTGGAAGCCGTCGATGTGGTTCTCCGGGAACAGCGCCACGACCACGCGCGACTCGAACCCGGTCGAGCTGGCCGTGATGTTGACCGGCATGGTGTTGCTGGCGTACCGGGTGGCCAGGTGCGGGTTGGTCGGCAGCGTCTCGTACGTCAGGTACTCCAGCGAGAGGGAGGGGAAGTACGAGGCGTCGAACAGGGAGAACAGGTGGTGGTCGCGCTCCCCGTTGATGTGGGCCTTGACGGCGGCGAGGCGGGGCTCGGCGGAGTAGTTCCGGAGGTCCTCGACCAGCGCCCGGGCCGCGGGCTGCCGGCCCAGGTTGGGCGAGTCGGCGATGAGCTGGGCCAGCTGGTCCAGGAAGCTCTGGTCACGGAAGGAATCGCGCGATCCCTTGATCTTCTCGCGGAGGCCGTTGACCTCGTCGATGACCTCGGATGCCGTGCTGTTCGACATGCGCACCTTCTTTTCAGGTGTGAGTGCTTGCTTGAACGAGACTGTGTCCGGAGTCCAGATGGGGAAATATTGGCACACGGCCCCGCGTCGCACCACCTATTTCGGGACTTTCTCGCGGAGTGCCGTCGCTCTGCGTCGGAATGTCCATTTTTCGGGTCTTTCCGAGACCTGCTTGCGCATTCCCGGATTCTTTGGTTAGCGTGAGATCC
Source organism: Kitasatospora sp. NPDC047058 (assembly GCF_040643935.1). NCBI lineage: Bacteria > Bacillati > Actinomycetota > Actinomycetes > Kitasatosporales > Streptomycetaceae > Kitasatospora > Kitasatospora sp. NPDC047058. Next base: position 1,512 of record NZ_JBEYVJ010000163.1, read on the forward strand.
GGGGTCTGTGCCGGGATTTATGAAAATCCTTCGCAGGGTTCCGAATTAAACCGGACGGGACAAGAAAGGAAACCCCGGGCCATGGCACGCACCGTCGGGACGGACGACCGCTGGCTCCGGCGGTACCAGCGGGCCGATCCCGGTGCTCCGACGCTCGTCTGCCTGCCGCACGCGGGCGGCAGCGCGACCTTCTTCTTCCCGGTGGCCCGGGCGCTGGCCCCGCGCTGCGAGGTGGTGGCGGTCCAGTACCCGGGCCGGCAGGACCGCTTCGGGGAGCCGCTGCCGGGCTCGCTCGACGAGCTCGTCGAGCAGGTCTTCCCGGTGCTCCGGCGCGCCGTCGGCGGCCCGGTGGCGTTCTTCGGCCACAGCATGGGCGCCTCGGTCGCCTTCGAGCTGGCCCGCCGCTTCGAGCGGGCGGGCACCGTACCGGTCGCGCTCTTCGTCTCGGGGCGCCCCGCGCCGTCCCGCCACCGGACGGGCGGCACCGTCCACCTCGCCACGGACGACGAGCTGATCGCGCACCTGCGCTCGCTCAGCGGCACCGGCGTCGGGGCCTCCGGCCACGAGGAGCTGCTGCGGCTGGCGCTGCCGGCCGTGCGCAGCGACTACCGGGCGGCCGAGACCTACCGGTACCGCCCCGGCCCCGGACTCTCCTGCCCGGTGCAGGTGTTCACCGGGGACCGGGACGACATGGTCACCGACGCGGAGGCGCGCGCCTGGGGCGACCACACCTCGGGGGCGTTCGGCCACCTGCGCCTCCCCGGCGGGCACTTCGCCCTGGTCGAGCACCAGGCCGAGGTCCTCGCCGCGGTCGCCGGGCGGCTCACCGCGCCGTGACCGCCGGGGCCGGTGCCCGGAACGGCGGACGGCCCCGCGTACGGCGTGTACGCGGGGCCGCCCGGCCGGACCGGCCTGTGGTCCGGATCAGCACTCGATGACGTTGACGGCGAGGCCGCCGCGCGAGGTCTCCTTGTACTTGATCTTCATGTCGGCGCCGGTCTCCTTCATGGTCTTGATCGCCTTGTCGAGGGAGACGTGGTGCCGGCCGTCGCCGCGCAGGGCCATCCGGGCGGCGGTGACGGCCTTCACGGAGGCCATGCCGTTGCGCTCGATGCAGGGGATCTGGACCAGGCCGCCGACCGGGTCGCAGGTGAGGCCGAGGTTGTGCTCGATGCCGATCTCGGCGGCGTTCTCGACCTGCTCGGGGGTGCCGCCGAGGACCTCGGCGAGCCCGCCGGCCGCCATCGAGCAGGCCGAGCCGACCTCGCCCTGGCAGCCGACCTCGGCACCGGAGATGGAGGCGTTCTCCTTGAACAGCATGCCGATCGCGCCGGCCGCGAGCAGGAAGCGGACGATGCCGTCCTCGTCGGCGCCGGGGATGAAGTTCAGGTAGTAGTGCAGGACGGCCGGGATGATGCCGGCCGCGCCGTTGGTGGGGGCGGTGACCACGCGGCGGCCGGAGGCGTTCTCCTCGTTGACGGCCATCGCGTAGAGGGTCACCCACTCCATCGCGTTGGCCGGGCCGATGCCCTCGGCGCGCAGGGCGCGGGCGGCCGCGGCGGCTCGGCGGCGGACCTTGAGGCCGCCGGGGAGGATGCCCTCGCGGGACATGCCGGCCCGGACGCACTCCTGCATGACCCGCCAGATCTCCAGCAGGCCGGCCCGGATCTCCTCCTCGGTGCGCCAGGCCTTCTCGTTCTCCAGCATCAGGCCGGAGATGGACAGGCCGGTCTCCCGGGTGAGGCGGAGCAGCTCCTCGCCGGTGCGGAACGGGTACTTCAGCGCGGTGTCGTCGGGCTTGACCCGGTCGGCGCCGATGGCGTCCTCGTCGACCACGAAGCCGCCGCCGACCGAGTAGTAGGTCTTCTCCAGCAGCGTGGAGCCGTCGGCGGCGAAGGCCCAGAGGGTCATGCCGTTGGCGTGGTAGGGCAGCGAGCGGCGCCGGTGCAGGACCAGCTGGCTGTCGGGGTCGAAGTCGATGGCGTGCACGCCGAGCAGGTTGATCCGCTTCTCGGCGGTGATCCGCTCGACGTCCAGGTCCGCCTGGTCGACGTCGACGGTGCGCGGGGAGTGGTTCTCCAGGCCGAGCAGGACGGCCTTCGGCGTGCCGTGGCCGTGGCCGGTGGCGCCGAGCGAGCCGTAGAGCTCCGCGCGCACGCTCGCCACGTCGGTCAGCAGGCCCTCGGACTTCAGGCGGCGGGCGAACATCCGGGCGGCGCGCATCGGGCCGACGGTGTGGGAGCTCGACGGGCCGATGCCGATGGAGAAGAGGTCGAAGACGCTGATGGCCACGGAGGACGTCCTTGTCTGGTCTCGTGGAGGGCTGCTGGTGGGACAGCAGGGGCGGTACATGGGACGGGGCACCGCGCGCACTTTCCAGTGTGCGCGGTGCCCCGGAAACAGCAGGTGGCCGACCGGCGTGAGGCCGGTCACCAAGGCCCGACGATCGGGCCGGGAGGATCGGACCGAACGATCAGAGGTTCGGGTACAGCGGGTACTTCTCGGCGAGCGCGGTGACCCGGGCCTTCAGGGCCTCGGCGACCGTCTCGTCGAAGGCCGGCTTCAGGGCCTCGGCGATGATGTCGGCGACCTCGCGGAAGTCCTCGGCCTGGAAGCCGCGGGTGGCCAGGGCCGGGGTGCCGATCCGCAGGCCGGAGGTGACCATCGGCGGGCGCGGGTCGTTCGGGATGGCGTTGCGGTTGACCGTGATGCCGACCTCGTGCAGGCGGTCCTCGGCCTGCTGGCCGTCGAGCTGGCTGTTGCGCAGGTCGACCAGGACCAGGTGGACGTCGGTGCCGCCGGACAGCACGGAGGCGCCGGCCTCGGCCACGTCCGCCTGGAGCAGGCGATCGGCGAGGATCCGGGCGCCGTCCAGGGTGCGCTGCTGGCGCTCCTTGAACTCCTCCGTGGCGGCGACCTTGAAGGCGACCGCCTTGCCGGCGATCACGTGCTCCAGCGGACCGCCCTGCTGACCCGGGAAGACCGCGGAGTTGATCTTCTTGGCCCACTCGGCCTTGGAGAGGATGACGCCGCCGCGCGGGCCGCCCAGGGTCTTGTGGGTGGTGGTGGTGACCACGTCCGCGAACGGCACCGGGTTCGGGTGCAGGCCCGCGGCGACCAGGCCGGCGAAGTGCGCCATGTCGACCATGAGCAGGGCGCCGACCTCGTCGGCGATCCGGCGGAACTCGGCGAAGTCCAGCTGGCGCGGGTAGGCGGACCAGCCGGCGATGATCAGCTTCGGCTGGTGCTCCTTGGCGAGGCGCTCGACCTCGGCCATGTCGACCTGGCCGGTCTTCTCGTCCACGTGGTACGCGGCCACGTTGTAGAGCTTGCCGGAGAAGTTGATCTTCATGCCGTGGGTCAGGTGACCGCCGTGGGCCAGGCTCAGGCCCAGGATGGTGTCGCCCGGCTGGATCAGCGCGAACATCGCGGCGGCGTTGGCCTGCGCGCCGGAGTGCGGCTGGACGTTGGCGTGCTCGGCGCCGAACAGGGCCTTGATCCGGTCGATCGCGATCTGCTCGACCACGTCGACGTGCTCGCAGCCGCCGTAGTAGCGGCGCCCGGGGTAGCCCTCGGCGTACTTGTTGGTCAGCACCGAGCCCTGGGCCTCCATGACCGCCACCGGGGCGAAGTTCTCGGAGGCGATCATTTCCAGGGTGGTCTGCTGGCGGTGCAGCTCGGCGTCGACCGCGGCGGCGATCTCCGGGTCGAGAGCGTGCAGGGACTGGTTGAGAACCGTCATGGTGTGGTCTTCCCGGGAGGAGGGAGTGCGGGGGCGGCCGGCGGCACGTCGGCCGGCGTCGGGGCGGCCGCCGCGCGGCCGCCGCCCCGACGGGGGGCTCAGGCCGAGGGGTTGGTGAGCGCGTCGTACTCGGCGGCGCTCAGCAGCTCGTCGGTCGCCTCGACGCGCACCTTGAACAGCCAGCCGCCGTCGAACGGCTCGCTGTTGACCAGGCTGTTGTCGTCCGCGACGGCCTCGTTGACCTCGACGATCTCACCGGTGACCGGCGAGTACAGGTCGCTGACCGACTTGGTGGACTCGAGCTCGCCACAGGTCTCACCCGCGGTCACGGTGTCGCCGACCTCGGGCAGCTGCACGTAGACGATGTCACCGAGGGCGTCGGCGGCGTGCTTGGTGATGCCGACCGTGGAGACACCGTCCTCGGCGGCGGTCAGCCACTCGTGCTCCTTGGTGTACTGCAGGTGCGTGGGGTTGCTCATGACGTCATTCTCCAGGATGGGAAGCGGGTACGACGAAGCGCCCCGGTGGCCGGGTGTGCCTCGGTGTGGGGTAGGGGTCAGCGGGCGCGCTTGTAGAACGGCAGCGCCACGACCTGGACCGGCTCGTGCTTGCCGCGGACGTCCACGGCGACGGTGGTGCCGGGGGCGGAGTGCGCCGCGTCCACGTAGGCGATGGCGATCGGCTTGCCCAGGGTGGGGGAGGGCGCGCCGGAGGTGATCCGGCCGATCGGCCCGCCGTCGGCGGAGACCACGGCGTACTCGGCGCGCGGCACGCGCTTGCCCTCGGAGACCAGGCCGACCAGCACCCGCGGCGGGTTGGCCTCGGCCTCGGCGGCGGCCTTCTCCAGCGCCTTGCGGCCGATGAACGCGCCCCCGTTGGTGGTCTTGTCGAAGCGGACCACCCGGCCGAGGCCGGCGTCGAACGGGGTCAGCTCGGTGGAGAGCTCGTGGCCGTAGAGCGGCATGCCGGCCTCCAGGCGCAGCGTGTCGCGGCAGGACAGGCCGCAGGGGACGAGGCCGCGCTCGGCGCCGGCCCCGGTCAGCGCCTGCCAGATGTGCTCGGCGTCGCCCGGGTTGCAGAAGATCTCGAAGCCGTCCTCGCCGGTGTAGCCGGTGCGGGCGAGCAGCACGTCGCGGCCGGCCACCTGGGCGGGGAGGATCGCGTAGTACTTCAGGCCGGGCAGGTCGGCCTCGGTGGTGTCGGCCAGGATGCCGGTGGCCTCCGGGCCCTGGACGGCGATCAGCGCGTAGGTGTCGCGGTCGTCGGTGACGACGGCGTCGAAGCCCTTGGCACGGGCGATCAGCTCGTCCAGCACCAGCTGGGCGTTGGAGGCGTTGGCGACCACCAGGAAGGCGTCCTCGCGCAGGCGGTAGACGATCAGGTCGTCCAGGATGCCGCCGTCCTCGGCGCAGATCATGGTGTAGCGGGCGCGCAGCACGCCCAGCGCGGAGACGAAGCCGACCAGCGCGTGGTCCAGCATCTCGCCGGCCTGCGGGCCGGTGACGGTGATCTCGCCCATGTGGGAGAGGTCGAAGAGACCGGCCTTGGTGCGGACGGCGAGGTGCTCCTCGCGCTCGCTGCCGTAGCGCAGCGGCATGTCCCAGCCCGCGAAGTCGGTCATGGTCGCGCCGAGGGCGCGGTGCAGCGCGTCGAGCGCGGTGAGGCGGAGGGACGACATGGCCTGGAACTCCTCGGTCTGGGCACTCAGGGGTGCGCACGCCGGACCGGTCCCGCTCGGGGAGGGACCTGACCTGCGCGCGGGCATGCGGCGGTTGGGTCTCCCCATCTGTCGTCGTACCTGAGAGCTTCACCGTCGCGCGCCCGCAGCTCTTTACAGCTAACAGGACAGCATGGCGGCTTGCACCGTGGGTGGGCGCACGACAGGGCCGTACGCCGCTTTCCAGATGTGCCTAGCCCGTGCGGTAGGGGTGCCTGAGAGATTCCGGGGAGGACTTGCTCCTTCGGCGCCGGCCGTACCGCCTGGGGCGGCACTCCGGACTCTCCCGCGCGGGTTCGAGCGGCCGGTATGGAGTTGGTGGCGTCCCTGCGGGTCGCACCGGCGGGAACGCACGGAAGCACGCGGGACGCGCACATCATGGCACGTCCGGCGCCCGCGCGGGAGAGGGGCCCCGGGCGGCCCGCTAGGCTTCACGCGTCGACGAGCCAGTGAGGCGGTACCAGGGCAGATGGGGATCCCGGAGCAGCAGCAGGGGTGGGGCGGCCCGGAGGCGGCGCCGCAGGGCGGTGGTTGGCCCGCCAACGAGCTGGAGCAGGTGCTCACCGCCGCGCTCGGCGACCCGGGCGCGACCCCCCGGGTGTTCGAGGTGCTGGCCCGCAGCCAGGTGTGGATCCCGCTGCCGGCCGGGGGCGACCCGCAGGGCCGGTCGTTGGACCTGCCGACCGTCGAGCTGGCCGGCGAGCCGTACGTGCCGGTCTTCTCCTCCCAGGAGGTCCTGCTGCAGCAGGCGCCGGGGATGGCGTTCGCGATCGCGCCGGTCTGGGAGTTCGCCCGCGGGCTGCCGCTGGGCGTGGGCATCGCGGTGAACCCGGAGGCGCCGGTGGGCCTCCCGGTGCCGCCGCAGGGCGTGGCCGAGCTGCGGCGCGGGCCGCGCGAGGACCGCTGGGAGGCCGCCGAGGACGCCGCCGCGCCGACCGGCGGCCGGGTGGCGCTGCGCGAGCCGGTGCCGGGCGAGGACCCGGAGGCCTTCCTGGCCGCCTGCCGCGCCGAGCTGTCGGCACTGCCGGGCGTGCTGACCGCCCGCCGCGCGCTGGCCAGCGTCGAGGGCGAGCCGACCGTGATGTTCGTCGGCGTCCAGCTGGACCGGCTGGCCCCGGCCGACCCGGCCGCGGTCAACGAGGCGCTGGGCCGGGCGCTGGGAACCGCGCCGCTGCCGGGCGGCGTCCACCTCGTGCTGCTCGACCTCGCGGAGGACCCCGTGGTCGAGTGGCTGCTCAACCGGGTCCAGCCGTTCTACACGCGGATGTGAGCCCGCCCCCTCCCCGCCCGTCGTCGGGCGGCCCGCCAACGGGTGGGAGGGGCTTCAAGGCAGGCACGTCGGCGTGGCGGTGGTCGGTGGCGCCCCATAGGGTGCGAGCAGACACTCTCCGGGCCGGCGGCGGGTGAGGGAAAGAAGAGGCGCAGCGAGGTGGGCGCATGAGTGCGGGAGCGGTAGGCGGCGGTGCACCGGGTCCCTGGGGCCAGGCACCCGCCGGGCGCCCCGGCGCGGATCCGAGAGCGCTGGAGCACGCCCTGCGCGAGGTCGCGCCGGAGCGCTGGGACGCGTACGAGAAGCTGCTGCACGCCCTGGCCGAGGGCCAGGTGTGGATGCTGCTCTGGCACGGCACGCCCGGCAGCCCGGACGCCCAGTACGGGAACATGGAGATCAGCGGCCACGGCTACGCGCCGGCGGTGACCTCGCCCGAGCAGCTCGCGGCCTCCGGCTGGGCGCGGGCGCACGAGGTGATCTCGGGGCGCGAGATCGCCGCCTCGCTCTACCGGACCCGCTGGGGCCTCTGGCTGAACCCGCACGCGCCGGGCGGCGGGGTCGGCGTGCCCTGGGCCGACCTGCGGCGGATCGCGGCCGGCCTGGACCGGCTGCCGGCCGGGCCGCTGAAGCTGAGTGAACCGCAGGTGCCCGCGCAGCAGTTCTTCGCGCTGCTGGAGCGGCAGGCGGCCGAGGTGCGCGCGGTCAAGGCGCTGCGCCGGGCCTGGGTGCAGCCCTCCGTGGGCGAACCGTACCTGGCCATCGGTCTTGAGCTGTACGAGAGTTCACCGCCCGCGGTGGAGGCCGTCCGGGCGCTGATGCAGCGCGCGATCGCGGTCGCGCCGGAGGGGCTGGCCGTCTCCACGGTGGCGATGGGGGACGAGTACGACCCGGTGGCGCTCTGGATGCGGGCCCATGCGCGGCCGTTCTACGACCGCGAGGCGGCCGGCCACGGGCGGCCGCAGACGGGGCCGTACCCGCCGGTGCCCCCGCCGCCGTACGCCTCGCAGGCGGGCCCGGGGTACGCCTACGGCACCCAGGGGCCCGGCCCGGGCTGGCAGGGGCACCAGCAGCCGCAGCAGCAGCCGCCGCAGCAGCCGTGGCCCGGCTACCCGGGGCGCTGACCCGCCCGCCGCATCCCGGGGTACAAACCGGGCATCCGGCCCGAATCCCCTCCGCAGGACCGGTCTGACGTCACGTCAGGCCGGTCCTGCGGCGTTTCCGGCCGGTTCCGCGGGGAAGTCCTGTTTCGGCTCTTGACATGGATGTAACAGCCGTGTGAAGACCGCTATGCCGAAGATCAAGAGGTGCATGCCTGCAGATCACAGTTGGGCATCTGTCGGTTGTCAGGGCTGGCGCAAGCCAGTTCGTATGGCAGAGAGTTCTGCGCAACGCACCGCGCGTGGTTGGCGCCTCACAAAGGCGAACGCGCAGGCGGACCCGCTGGATCCACGTGACGCCCATTCCGCGTGGCGGCAGTACCCGAGCCCGCAGTACCGCACGACGTACCGCTGTTGAAACACCGTCCTGTAACTCCGCACGTCCGCACCTCCGCACGTCCGCATTAGCCGTACCGCCGATCCGGCGACCGGCACCCGTGGGCCGGCCACCGTCGGCGAGGGGACCGAACTGACCATGACCGCACCCGTCAAGACCGCCGGGAACGAACCGGGGGCAGCCGCCGCCGCGAGCCCGGCCAAGAAGATCGAGGGCCGCTCGCTCGGCCAGATCGCCTGGACCCGCTTCAAGCGGGACAAGGCCGCCGTCGCCGGCGGCATCGTGGTGATCCTGCTGATCCTGCTCGCCGTGCTGGCCAAGCCGATCGAGTCGGTCTTCGGCCTGGATCCCGACGCGCTCAACCAGGACCTGCTGGACGCCAACCTCGGCGGCCTGCCGTTCGGGGACTGGGGCGGCATGAGTGCCGACCACCCGCTCGGCGTCGACCCGCTGCAGGGCCGTGACCTGCTCGCCCGGGTCGTCGAGGGCTCCTGGGTATCGCTGCTCGTCGCCTTCGGGGCGACCGTGCTCTCCAACACCATCGGCACCGTGCTCGGCGTGATGGCCGGCTACTACGGCGGCTGGGTGGACGCGGTGATCAGCCGGGTGATGGACGTCTTCCTCGCCTTCCCGCTGCTGCTCTTCGCCATCGCGATCTCCGCCTCGCTCCAGGGCGGCGCGTTCGGCCTGCACGGCCTCCCGCTGCACATCATGGTGCTGATCTTCGTGATCGGCTTCTTCAACTGGCCCTACATGGGCCGGATCGTGCGCGGCCAGACCCTCTCGCTGCGCGAGCGCGAGTTCGTCTACGCCGCCCGCAGCCTGGGCGCCCGCGGGCCGTTCATCCTGTTCAAGGAGCTGCTGCCCAACCTGGTCGGTCCGATCCTGGTCTACTCGACCCTGCTGATCCCGACCAACATCCTCTTCGAGGCGGGCCTCAGCTTCCTCGGCGTCGGCATCCAGGCCCCGCAGGCCTCCTGGGGCGGGATGCTCAACGACGCGATCAAGTACTACCAGGTGGACCCCCAGTACATGGTGGTCCCCGGTATGGCGATCTTCCTCACCGTGCTCGCCTTCAACCTGCTCGGCGACGGGCTGCGTGACGCCCTCGATCCCAAGAGCAACTGACGTTCCGTCAGGACCCTCCGATCCGCCATCACTTCCTCAAGGGGTTGATCCCACCATGCGCAGGTCCCGTACCGTCGCGCTGACCGCCGCGGCCGCCGCCGCGGTCCTGGTCATCACCGGCTGTTCGTCCGGCTCCTCCAAGAGCGGGGACAGCAACTCGTCCTCGGGCGCCGGCGCCGGCGCCGACGCGGCCACCAAGGGGGTCGTGAACGCCTCGGACAAGAAGGGCGGGACGGTCACCTACGAGATGAAGGGCACCCCGGACTCCCTGGACCCGGGCAACACGTACTACGCCTACATCTACAACTTCTCGCGCCTGTACGGGCGTCCGCTGACCACCTTCGCGCCGGGCCCCGGCGAGGAGGGCAACAAGCTGGTCCCGGACCTCGCCGAGTCGATGGGCCAGCCCAGCGCCGACGGCCTGAGCTGGACGTACAAGCTGCGCGCGGGCCTCAAGTACGAGGACGGCACGCCGATCACGGCCAAGGACGTCAAGTACGCGGTGGAGCGCTCCAACTGGGCGCCGGACGTGTTCGCCAACGGCCCGACGTACTTCCACGACCTGCTGGTCGACAACCCGACCCCCTACGAGGGCCCCTACAAGGACCCGTCGGGCGACCTCAAGGCGATCGAGACCCCGGACGACCTGACCATCGTCTTCCACCTGAAGCACGCCTTCGCGGACTTCGACTACCTGGTCTCCGCCCCGCAGACCGTCCCGGTCCCGAAGGACAAGGACAAGGGCGCCGACTACGTCAAGCACCCGATGGCCTCGGGCTCGTACAAGTTCGAGTCCTACGAGGACGGCAAGCAGCTCACGCTGGTGCCGAACACCAACTGGGACGCGAAGACCGACCCGATCCGCAAGCAGCTCGCGGACAAGATCCTGCTCAAGATGAACATCGAGCAGTCCACCATCGACAAGGACCTGCTGGCCGGCAACGCCCAGGTGGACCTCGTCGGCGGCGGCGTCGACCCGCAGACCCAGGCGCAGATCCTCAAGGACCAGAAGCTCAAGGCGAAGACGGACAACGCCTACGGCGGCCGCCTGGTCTACATGGCGATCGACAGCCAGGTCGCGCCGTTCGACAACGTGGACTGCCGCAAGGCCGTCCAGTACGCGATCGACAAGGTCTCGGTGCAGACCGCGATCGGCGGCCCGATCCGCGGCCAGATCGCCAACACCGTCCTCCCGGCGGACATCGCGGGCCACCAGGACGTCAACCTGTACGAGACCAAGGACAACAAGGGCGACGAGGGCAAGGCCAAGGACGCCCTGAAGGCCTGCGGCAAGCCGGAGGGCTTCTCCACCGTCCTCTCCGCCCGCACCGAGCGCGCCACCGAGATCGCCGCCGCGACCTCGATCCAGGCCGCGCTGAAGAAGATCGGCATCAACGCCGAGATCCAGCAGTTCCCGCAGGGCAAGTACCTCTCCGACAACGTCGGCGTGCCGGCGAAGAACAAGGAGAAGAACATCGGCCTGATGATGATGCAGTGGGGCGCCGACTGGCCGACCGGCTACGGCTTCCTGCAGCAGATCGTCGACGGCCGTGCCATCAAGGAGTCGGGCAACAGCAACCTGGCCTCGCTGAACGACCCCGCGATCAACAAGCTGATCGACGACGCCGCCGTCAACACCGACAAGGCGGCCCGCGAGAAGATCTACTCCGAGATCGACAAGAAGGTCATGGAGCAGGCCGTCTACGTCCCGCTGACCTACTTCAAGGTCTTCCTGTACCGCCCGGACAGCGCCACCAACCTGGTGTCCACCTCGGCCTTCTCCGGTGAGTACGACTACCTGAACATCGGTACGACCAAGTAAGAGCCTGGCTCCGTATCCCTGAAGGCAGGTGAAGGCAGCGGCGCCCGCCGCCGTCCGGAAGATCCCGGACGGCGGCGGGCCGCCGGAGCCGCCCAACTGTGTTTGCCTACATCCTCCGCAGGACGCTCGCGGCCGTGGTGCTGCTGCTGGTGGTCAGCGCGGTCACCTTCGCGATCTTCTTCCTGCTGCCGCGTCTGGCCGGCGAGACGACCGATCAGCTGGCCACCCAGTACATCGGGAAGAACCCCTCCCCCGAGGCGGTCGCGGCGGTCAAGAAGAACCTCGGGTTCGACCAGCCGATCTACGTCCAGTACGGGCGCTTCCTGAAGGCGCTGGTCAGCGGCGCCGAGTACAAGTTCGGCCCGGACGCGGCCACCTGCCACGTGCCCTGCTTCGGCTACTCCTTCAAGAACCACCTCGAGGTCTGGCCCGAGCTCACCAAGCGCATCCCGATCACGCTGTCGCTGGCCGTCGGCGCCGCGGTGCTCTGGCTGGTCTCCGGCGTCGCCACCGGCGTCGTCTCCGCGCTCAAGCCGCGGTCGATCTTCGACCGCCTCTCCATGGGCATCGCGCTGGCCGGCGTCTCGCTGCCGGTCTTCTTCACCGGCGCGCTGCTGCTCACGCTCTTCAGCTACGAGTGGCCGATCCTGGACAACCTGCAGTACGTGAACTTCACCGACGACCCGCTGATGTGGGCCCGCAACCTGATCCTCCCGTGGATCTCGCTGGCCTTCCTCTACTCCGCGCTCTACGCCCGGCTCACCCGCGCCGGAATGCTGGAGACGATGAGCGAGGACTACATCCGCACGGCCCGGGCCAAGGGCCTGGTCGAGCGCAAGGTGGTCGTCAAGCACGGTCTGCGCTCCGCGCTCACCCCGATCGTCACCATCTTCGGCATGGACCTCGGCCTGCTGCTGGGCGGCGCGCTCATCACCGAGCAGGTGTTCTCGCTGCAGGGCATCGGCGCCTTCGCGGTCTCGGCGATCGCCGACAACGACCTGCCGAAGATCCTCGGCGTCACCCTGCTCGCCGCCTTCTTCATCGTCCTCTGCAACCTCGTGGTTGACCTCCTGTACGCCGCTGTCGACCCCCGGGTGAGGCTGTCGTGACCGAGCTCCAGAAGACCGCGGCGCCGACGGCCGCCCCGACCGGGGACCCGTTCCTCTCCGTCCGGGACCTGCGGATCCACTTCGACACCGACGACGGCCTGGTCCGCTCGGTGGACGGGGTCAGCTTCGACCTGCACAAGGGGAAGACCCTCGGCATCGTCGGCGAGTCCGGCTCCGGCAAGTCCGTCACCTCGCTCGGCATCATGGGCCTGCACCGCTCCAAGCGGGCCCGGATCAGCGGCGAGATCCGGCTGGACGGCGAGGACCTGATCGCGGCCGGCCCGGAACGCGTCCGGGAGCTGCGCGGCCGGCGGATGGCGATGATCTTCCAGGACCCGCTGACCGCGATGCACCCGTACTACACGGTCGGCGCGCAGATCATCGAGGCCTATCGGGTGCACCACCCGCAGGCCACCAAGAAGCAGGCCCGCACCCGCGCGATCGAACTGCTCGACCGGGTCGGCATCCCGCAGCCGGACCGCCGGGTGGACGACTACCCGCACCAGTTCTCCGGCGGCATGCGCCAGCGCGCGATGATCGCCATGGCCCTGGTCAACGACCCCGCGCTGCTGATCGCCGACGAGCCCACCACCGCCCTGGACGTCACCGTCCAGGCGCAGATCCTGGACCTCATCCGCGACCTCCAGGACGAGTTCGGCTCGGCCGTCATCATCATCACCCACGACCTCGGGGTGGTCGCCGAGCTCTCCGACGACATCCTGGTCATGTACGGCGGCAAGTGCGTCGAGCGCGGCCCCGCCGAGACCCTCTTCGACGCGCCCGAACACCCTTACACCTGGGGCCTGCTGGGCTCGATGCCGCGCCTCGACCGCGAGCTGCAGGACCGCCTGGTCCCGGTCAAGGGCACCCCGCCCAGCCTGATCAACGTGCCCTCGGGCTGCGCCTTCCACCCGCGCTGCCCCTACGCCGAGCTGACCGGCGGGCGCTCCACGAGCGAGACCCCCGTGCTGGCCGAGGCCGCGCCCGGACACCACGCGGCCTGCCACCTCGCCGCCGCCGACCGGCACCGCATCTTCACCGAAGAGATCGCGCCCCGGCTGTGAGCCCGGCCTCGTACCACCATTCTGGAGAGAACCGATGACGGACACTCAGGCCGCGGCCCACGAACCCGTGAAGAAGGTCCCGGCGCCCACCCCCGCGTCCGACCGCGAGCCGCTGCTCAAGGTGACCGGCCTGACCCGGCACTTCCCGATCCGGGGCGGGCTGCTCCGGCGCCAGACCGGCGCGGTGCGGGCCGTCGACGGCATCGACTTCACGGTCAACGCGGGGGAGACCCTCGGGGTCGTCGGCGAGTCCGGCTGCGGCAAGTCGACCATGGGCCGACTGGTCACCCGGCTCGACGAACCCACCGGCGGGAAGATCGAGTTCGAGGGCACCGACATCACCCACCTGGGCGTCGGCGCGATGCGGCCGCTCCGCCGCGACATCCAGATGATCTTCCAGGACCCGTACTCCTCGCTGAACCCCCGGCACACCGTCGGCACCATCGTCGGCGCGCCGTTCCGGCTCCAGAAGGCGCAGCCGGCCGGCGGGATCAAGAAGGCCGTCCAGGAGCTGCTGGAGCTGTGCGGGCTCAGCCCCGAGCACTACAACCGCTACCCGCACGAGTTCTCCGGCGGCCAGCGCCAGCGCATCGGCATCGCCCGGGCGCTCGCCCTGCGGCCGAAGATGATCGTCGCGGACGAGCCGGTCTCCGCGCTCGACGTGTCGATCCAGGCGCAGGTGGTCAACCTGCTGGACGACCTGCAGCAGGAACTGGGCCTGACCTACCTGATCATCGCGCACGACCTCTCGGTGGTCCGGCACGTCTCCGACCGGGTCGCGGTGATGTACCTCGGCAAGGTCGTCGAGGTCGCCGACCGGGACTCGCTCTACAAGACCCCGATGCACCCGTACACCAACGCGCTGATGTCCGCGGTGCCGGTGCCGGACCCGCGCCGCCGGCACAGCGCCGGCCGCGACCGGATCCTGCTCAAGGGCGACGTGCCGTCCCCGATCAACCCGCCGTCCGGCTGCCGGTTCCGCACCCGCTGCTGGAAGGCCCAGGAGGTCTGCGCCACGCAGGAGCCGCCGCTCGCGGCGCTCAAGACCGGGCACCAGGTGGCTTGCCACTTCCCCGAGAACGCTCCGTCGGCCGCCGGGGAGAAGGCGGCCGCCTCGGCCTGAGGCCGGTACGACGAAGGGCCGTCCGCCCGGAGCCTGACTGCTCCGGGCCGCTCGATCATCTGCTCGGCCATGAGGTTGTAGGTCGCGGGGAAGAACAGCACCTCG
>NZ_JBEYVJ010000164.1:0-16038 GCF_040643935.1 Kitasatospora sp. NPDC047058
TGCCCGAAGCAGACCGTCACCGACGGGCCGCCACCGCCCTGTTCGACCTGCCCGTCGCCCGGGTCCGGGTGGCCGGTCTCGCGGGGGTGGTCGATCTGCCCGGCGGCTCCGAACTCGCGGCGCTCGGCAGCCTCGGCGTCCTCGGTACGGCGCTCGCGTTCGCACTGATCGCCTCGGCCGAGAGCCTGTTCAGCGCCGCGGCCGTCGACCGCCTGCACGACGGCCCGCGCACGGACTACGACCGCGAACTGCTCGCCCAGGGAGTCGGCAACACCGTCTGCGGACTCCTCGGTGCACTCCCGATGACCGCCGTGATCGTGCGCAGCGCCGCCAACGTGCAGGCCGGCGCCCGTACCAAGGCCTCCCGGGTACTGCACGGACTGTGGCTGCTGCTCTTCGCCGCACTGTTCCCGGCCGCGCTCTCGGCCATCCCGCTCGCGGCCCTGGCCGGCGTCCTGGTGCACGCCGGCGCCAAACTGGTCCCGCTCCGCACGCTGCGCCCGCTCTGGCGGGCCGACCGCGGCGAGGCGGCCATCCTGACGGTCACCGCCCTGGCCGTGGTGGTGACCAACCTGCTCGAAGGCGTGCTGCTCGGTCTGCTCCTCGCGGTGCTCAAGAGCGCCTGGGACACCTCTCACCTGCACATCGCCGTCACCGATCCGGCCGACGGCGCCGTCCGGGTGACCCTGCACGGGAATGCCACCTTCCTCCGGCTGCCCCGGCTGCTGGAAACCCTGGAATCCCTGGAGGAACTGCCGGCGGACCGCCCCGTCAGCCTCGATCTCTCCGGCGTGCGCCACCTCGACCACGCCTGCCGCAGCGCCCTGGAACTCTGGCAGGAGCGCCACAACCGCAGCGGCTCCGCCGAGTTGGTCGGGCTTCCGGCGGCGGCCTGACCGGAGGCCCGGCGCCGGGCGGGCACGAAGTCCCCGGACGCCGGGCCGTGCAGGTGGAGCGGCACCGCCTCCGAGCGGCGGCGGCCTTCCGGGCCGGCCCAAGACATCGGCTGGAGCAGCCACGGCACATGCGGGGACCGGCGCGGTGTCCACGATCACCGTTCCGGTCCCCGCACGCGCTGGGGGCGGGCCAGGTCAGGAACCGGCCTTGCGCTTGTTGTAGACGTCGAAGCCGACGGCCGCGAGGAGCACCAGGCCCTTGATGACCTGCTGGTAGTCGGTGCCGACGCCGACGAGCGACATGCCGTTGTTCAGCACGCCCAGGACCAGGCCGCCGATGATCGCGCCGAGGACGGTGCCCACGCCACCGCTGGCGGAGGCGCCGCCGATGAAGGCGGCGGCAATGGCCTCCAGTTCGAAGTTGATGCCGGCCTGCGGCGTGCCGGCGTTGAGCCGTGCCGCGAAGACCAGTCCGGCGAGCGCTGCGAGGACGCCCATGTTGGTGAAGGCGAGGAAGACGACGCGCTTGCTCTTCACCCCGGACAGCTTGGCCGCGGCCTCGTTGCCACCGATCGCGTAGGTGTGACGGCCGATGATCGAGTTGCGCATCAGGTAGCCGAAGCCGACCAGCAGGGCGCCGAGGATCAGCAGGACGATCGGCACGCCGTGGTAGCTGGCCAGCAGCAATGTGAACGCGACCACGGCCGCCGTGATCACGGCGAGCTTGGCCAGGAACAGTCCGAGCGGGAGGACCTCCAGCCCGTACGAGGCGGTCTGGCGACGCCCGCGCACTTCCTGGAGGACGGCGACGGACAGCACCGCGACGCCCAGCAGCAGGGTGAGGTTGTGGTAGTCGGTGTGCGGGCCGACCTCGGGGAGGAACCCGCTGCTGATGCCCTGGAAGCCCTTGGGGAACGGGGCGACCGACTGACCCTGCAGCAGGATCTGGGTGCCGCCGCGGAACAGCAGCATGCCCGCCAGGGTGACGATGAAGGACGGGATCCCGAGGTAGGCGATCCAGAAGCCCTGCCAGGCGCCGGCGAGCGCCCCGATCGCCAGCGCCACGAGCAGGGCCACCGGCCAGGGCAGGTGGTGCTTGACCATCATCACGGCGGCGGCCGCCCCGACGAAGGCGGCGAGTGACCCGACCGAGAGGTCGATGTGCCCGGCGATGATGACGATCATCATGCCGATCGCCAGGATCAGGATGTAGCCGTTCTGCTGGATCAGGTTGGTGATGTTGAGCGGCTGGAGCAGGATGCCGTCCGTCCAGATCTGGAACAGCAGCACGATCAGGGCCAGCGCGACGAGCATGCCGTACTGGCGTACGTTGCCGCGCAGCGCACCGGCCAGGGCGGAGCCGATGGACCGGCTCGGGGCCGCACGAGGCGCCGTCGGGGACGAATCCGGGATGATCTCGGTCTGGGCCATGCCTCACACCTGCTCGTTGCTGGATGCGGTGCTCATGGTCATGAGCCGCATGAGGTTTTCCTGGGTCGCGTCGGCACGGGCGACCTCGCCGGTGATCCGGCCTTCGGCCATGGTGTAGATCCGGTCGCAGAGGCCCAGGAGTTCGGGGAGTTCGGACGAGATGACGAGCACGGCCTTGCCTTGGGCGGCCAGCTCGGCGATGACGGCGTAGATCTCCGCCTTCGCGCCGATGTCGATGCCCCGGGTGGGCTCGTCGAGGATCAGCACCTCCGGTTCGGCGAAGATCCACTTGCTGAGGACGACCTTCTGCTGGTTGCCTCCGCTGAGCGTGCCGGTCCGGGTGAACACCGTCGGGGCCTTGATGTTCATGGTCTGACGGAACGATTCGGCGACCCTGCTCTCCGCGTGCCGGTCGACCCGGCCGTACCGGGCGACCTTGCCGAGTGCGCTCAGCGAGATGTTCCGGCTGATGTCGTCGATGAGGTTGAGCCCGAGGTGCTTGCGGTCCTCGGTGACGTAGGCGAGGCCGTGTCCGATCGCCTCCGGCACCGTCCGGGTGCGGATCTCCCGGCCGTGCAGCCGCACCCGCCCGCCGCCCCACCGCCCGTACGAGCGGCCGAAGACGCTCATCGCGAGTTCCGTGCGGCCGGCGCCCATCAGCCCGGCGATGCCGACGATCTCGCCGCGCCGCACGTTCAGCGAGGCGCCGTTCACCACGGTGCGGTGCTGCTCGATCGGGTGCCGGACGGTCCAGTCCTCGACCTCGAAGGCGATCTCGCCGACCTCGGGTGTGCGTTCGGGATAGCGGTGTTCCAGGTCCCGGCCGACCATGCCGCGGATGATCCGGTCCTCGGAGATGCCCTCCGGGCCGATCGCGATGGTCTCGATGGTCCGCCCGTCGCGAAGGATGGTGACGGCGTCGGCGACCCGGGCGATCTCGTTCAGCTTGTGCGAGATGATGATGCAGGAGATGCCCTGCGCCTTGAGTTCCAGGATCAGGTCGAGGAGCTTACGGCTGTCCTCGTCGTTCAGCGAGGCGGTCGGCTCGTCCAGGATGAGCAGCTTGACCTTCTTGGCGAGCGCCTTGGCGATCTCGACCAGCTGCTGCTTGCCCACGCCGAGGTCCGCGACCCGGGTGTGCGGGCTCTCGTCGAGGCCGACCCGGCGCAGCAGTTCGGCGGCATGGGTGAGCGTGCGGTGCCAGCTGATGATGCCCCGGGTGGCGTGCTCGTTGCCGAGGAAGACGTTCTCGGCGATGGACAGGTACGGCACCAGGGCCAGTTCCTGGTGGATGATGACGATGCCGCGCTGCTCGCTGGCCCGGATGTCCTTGAACCGGCAGGGCTCGCCCTCGAAGAGGATCTCGCCCTCGTAGCCGCCGTGCGGGTAGACGCCACTGAGCACCTTCATCAGGGTGGACTTGCCGGCGCCGTTCTCGCCGCAGACGGCGTGCACCTCACCGGCGGCGACGGTCAGGTTGACCTCGGAGAGCGCATTGACGCCGGGGAACGACTTGCTGATCGACCGCATTTCGAGAACGGGTCCAGCCATGGTGTGCGTCCGTATCGTTCGGGGCGGTGCGGTGGGGGAGGAGGCCCCGGGGCCGGAGAGCCCGGGTTCCGCACAGCCGGTTTCGGCGCGGGCCCGTCGACCGGGCCCCCGGGCTACTTGAGCTGGTCCGCGGTGTACTGGCCGCTGTCGACCAGGACCTGCTGGTAGTTGTTCTTGTCGACGCTGACCGGCTGCAGCAGCTGGGCCGGAACGGTCTTCACCCCGTTGTTGTACTGGGTGGTGTCGTTGACCTCGGGCTTTCCGCCGGTCAGCAGTGCGTCGCCCATCTGGACGGCGGCCTTGGCGAGTTGCCGGGTGTCCTTGTAGACGGTCTGGGTCTGCTCGCCCGCGATGATCGACTTCACCGAGGCCAGCTCGCCGTCCTGGCCCGTGACGATGGGCAGCGCCTTGGCCGTGCCGTAGCCGACGCCCTTGAGCGAGGAGAGGATCCCGATCGAGATGCCGTCGTACGGCGACAGTACGGCGTCGACATGGGCGCTGGTGTAGGCCTTGCTCAGCAGGTTGTCCATCCGGGACTGGGCGACACCGCCGTCCCAGCGCAGCGTGGCGACCTGGTTGAACTCGGTCTGGCCGCTCTGCACGACCAGCTTCTTCTGGTCGATGTACGGCTTGAGGACGCTCATCGCGCCGTTGAAGAAGAAGGTGGCGTTGTTGTCGTCCGGCGAACCGGCGAACAGCTCGATGTTGAACGGCCCCTTGCCGTCCTTGAGGCCGAGCTTGTCGGCGATGTAGCCGCCCTGGAGCACACCGACCTTGTAGTTGTCGAAGGTCGCGTAGTAGTCGACGTTCTGGGTGCCCCGGATCAGCCGGTCGTAGGAGATGACCGGGATGTGCGCGTCGGCGGCCTTCTGCAGCACATTGGTGAGGGAGGAACCGTCGATGGCGGCGATCACCAGCAGCTTGGCGCCCTTGGTGATCATGTTCTCCACCTGGGAGACCTGGTTCTCGACCACGTTGTCGCCGTACTGCAGGTCGGTCTTGTAGCCCTTGGCCTGGAATTCCTTGACCATGTTGGTGCCGTCGTTGATCCAGCGTTCGGACGACTTGGTCGGCATCGCGATGCCCACGAGGCCGCCCTTGGCGTCGCCCTTGGCCGCCCCGTCGCCGGCGCCGTTGGCGCTCTGGCCGCAGGCGGCCAGCGAGAGCGTCAGACCCACTGCGACGAGGCCCGCTGAAAGCTTCCGCACTAGTTCCTCCAGTGATGGTGTTCCGCGACCGGCACAGAGCGACCCTGGTCGGGCGACCGGGAGCGGTCGGGCGGCGCCGGCCGGAGCGGGGCCCGGTGCCGTGGAAGGGCGGGCTGCGGCAGCTCTGGCCTGGCGTGACATGAAGTGTTAACGCTCACAAGAGTGGCGTCAAGAGGAGTGGGATCATTGCTGGATCCCAGCGGCCCGGCAGCCGGTTTGACGGGGCGTGCGCCCACCGGAGAGGGCTGTTCCGGAGTGCTTCGTCTGAGCATTCGACAGGAGACGGGCCAGGGGCGGCTGGAACGCCTGGGTACCGAGGCCGCGGCTCGACGGTCGCGGCTCGCCGGTGGCCCCGCTCGCGCCGTGACCGCCGTCCGGCCCGCGCGGTTCGTCGTGCACGACGTCGACCGGTGCGCCGGGTGTGCCTCGGAGCGCCGGCCGGCGCAGCGCTCCGGTGTGGTCGGGCTTCCTGGAGTCCTGAGCGCGAGGTGGAGCCGGCTGCCGTCCGCGCAGGGTCCGCGAACCGGGAGCGGCCTGGCCGCGCCCATCCTCACCGCCCCGGCCCTGGTCCGATCACGCTGAGTGCCGATTCTCTCACCGGTCGCCGTCGCCGTGCGGGAACGGGGTGGGTGATCTCGGCGATCACCTCCGCGGCGCGGCTGTGAGCGTTAACTTGGCAAGGGTGGCACATGCCGGCTCCCTGTATGGCTGGTATGAAGAGACGGCTCACGGTTGAACCGAGGGTGACGGATTGGCCCGGACCCGGTCGCGTACTGTGGTCCGCAGCCGAGGAGGGAAGTGCGAGTGGGAACCGACAGCACCGGGACGGAATCGCGCCAGCCCGTGATGGCGGACGTGGCGAAGCTGGCGGGGGTGTCCCACCAGACGGTTTCCCGGGTGCTCAACGGCGCCCCGCACGTGCGGCCCGACACCCGGGACCGGGTGCTGGCGGCCATACGGGAGCTCGACTACCGGCCCAACTCCGCCGCCCGCGCGCTGGTCACCCGGCGCTCGCAGACCCTCGGGGTGGTCAGCTTCGACTCGACCCTGTACGGCCCCGCGTCGATGCTGGACGGCATCGAGCGGGCCGCGCGCAGCGCCGGGTACTTCGTCAGCGTGACGAGCCTGCGCTCCCTTGACGGCCGTTCGGTCCAGGAGGCCGTCGACCGGTTGCGCGACCAGGGTGTGGAGGGCGTGGTCGTGATCGCGCCGCAGACCGCGGCCGTCAGTGCGGTGTCCCGGCTCTCCAGCTCGGTGCCGATCGTCGCGGTCGGTTCGGGTAACCAGACCCAGCTGCCGATGGTCTCGGTGGGCAACCGCTACGGTGCCGGAGAGGCCACCGGCTACCTGCTCGACCTGGGCCACCGCACGGTGCACCACCTCGCCGGGCCGGCCAACTGGCTGGAGAGCAAGGACCGGGAGGAGGGGTGGCGGCTGACGCTGCAGGCGGCCGGGGCCCCCGTGCCCGAGGTGGAGCGCGGCGACTGGAGCGCTCGTTCGGGCTACCAGGCCGGGCTGCGGATCGCCGGACTGCGTGGCGTCACCGCCGTCTTCTGTGCGAACGATCACATGGCCCTCGGCCTGCTGCGCGCCCTGCACGAGGCGGGTCGGTCGGTCCCGGACGAGATCAGCGTGGTCGGCTTCGACGACATTCCGGAGGCCGCCTACTTCACCCCGCCGCTGACCACCGTGCGGCAGGACTTCGGCGAGCTCGGCAGGCGGGCCCTGGAACTGCTCGTCGGGGAGCTGGAGGGCGGCACGTCCTCGCCGACCCATGTGCAGATCTCCCCGGAGATGGTGTTGCGGCGCAGCGCAGGCCCGGCCATCGGGCGCTGAGCCGGGGGCTCCGGCATCCGGTCCGCAGTGCAGCGCGCGCTGCCCCGAACACCCGGCTTGGCGGGCTCCGCTCGCGTGAACCTCTCTTGACAGCATGTTTGTTAGCGCTAACAATTCCTGTGAGCGTTAACAAGTGAACGCCATTCCCCGTCGGCCGGGCCACCCGATCCCGTTCCTGTGAGCCCGGCCGACGGCCAGACGTTCCGCCCTTCGGAGGGAGAGGCGGCGGAACGAAGCCTGTCGCCGGCGCGCACCCCCTGCCCCGGTCGAGGAGCACACCGGCGACAGGCGACAACCGAGGCCTCCTGTACGAAGGATGAGGAAGCAACCGTGATTCCTGCCGCCCCCGACCCGGACCGGTATGTCGTCGGCGTCGACTTCGGTACCCTCTCCGGCCGCGCCGTGGTGGTCCGCGTCCGGGACGGCGAGGAACTGGGCACCGCCGTGCACGACTACCCGCACGCCGTCATCGAACGCGAACTGCCGGGCACCGGACTGGCGTTGCCGCCCGACTGGGCGCTGCAGCACCCGGCGGACTGGCGCGAGGTGCTGTGCACCGCCGTCCCGGCCGCGCTCGCCGCCGCCGGCGTCGACCCCGTCCACGTCATCGGCATCGCCACCGACTTCACCGCCTGCACCGTCCTGCCGGTGCTCGCCGACGGCACCCCGCTCGCCGAGACGGACGGCTGGGCGTCCCACCCGCACGCCTGGCCCAAGCTCTGGAAGCACCACGCCGCGCAGCCCCAGGCGGACCGGATCAACGCACTGGCCCACGCCCGCGCCGAGAGCTGGATCTCCCGGTACGGCGGCAGGATCTCCGCCGAGTGGCAGTACGCCAAGGCCCTCCAGGTCCTGGAGGAGGACCCGGCCGTCTACGCCGCCTGCGAGCGCTGGATCGAGGCCGCCGACTGGATCGTCTGGCAGCTCACCGGCGCCGAAAGCCGCAACACCTGCACCGCCGGCTACAAGGGCATCCACCAGGACGGCGGCTACCCGGGCGAGGACTACCTCGCCGCGCTCCACCCGGGCTTCGCGGACTTCGCCCGGACCCGTCTGGAGCACCCGCTCTCCCCACTCGGCTCCCGGGCGGGCCGGCTGACCGCGCAGGCGGCGGAGTGGACCGGCCTGCCCGCCGGCACCCCCGTCGCAGCCGGCAACGTCGACGCCCACGTCGCCGCGCCGGCCGCCCGGGCCGTCGACAACGGCCAACTCCTCGCCATCATGGGCACGTCCACCTGCCACGTGGTCAACGGTGCCGCCCTCGCCGACGTCCCCGGCATCTGCGGCGTGGTCGAGGACGGCATCGTCGCCGGCTCCTACGGATACGAGGCCGGCCAGAGCGCCGTCGGTGACATCTTCGCCTGGTGGCTGCGCCAGGGCCTGCCCGCCGACTACCTGGCCGAGGCCGAGGCGAACGGCGAGGACCTGCACCGGCTCCTCACCCGCAAGGCCGCCGGCCAGCCCGTCGGTGCGCACGGACTGGTGGCGCTCGACTGGATGAACGGCAACCGCTCCACCCTGGTCGACCACCACCTGTCCGGGGTGATCGTCGGTCTCACCCTGGCCACCCGCCCCGAGGAGATCTACCGGGCCCTGCTGGAGGCCACCGCCTTCGGCACCCGCGTCATCGTCGAGGCCCTGGAACGGGGCGGTGTTCCGGTCACCGAGTTCGTCGTCACCGGCGGCCTCAAGAAGAACGCCCTGCTGATGCAGATCTACGCCGACGTACTGCGCCGCCCGGTCTCGGTCGCGGAGTCCGAGCAGGGCCCGGCCCTCGGCTCCGCGATCCACGCCGCCGTCGCCGCCGGAGCGTACCCCGACGTGCGGACCGCGGCCGCCGCCATGGGGCGCGTGCACCGGGGTGCCTACCAGCCGGACCAGGCCGCCGCCGACACCTACGACCGGCTCTTCGCCGAGTACCGCGCCCTGCACGACCACTTCGGCCTGGGCGCCGACAAGCTCCTGCACCGCCTGCGCGACATCCGCAACGCCGCCCTCACCACACCGAGCGAGGCTCCGTGAACGCGACCACCGACCTCATCCGCCGCCAGGTCAGCGACCTCCACCAGGAACTGGTCCGCTACGACCTGGTGGTCTGGACGGCCGGCAACGTCTCCGCCCGCGTCCCCGGCGAGGACCTGCTGGTCATCAAGCCCAGCGGCGTCTCCTACGACGAGCTGACGCCCCGGAACATGATCGTCTGCGACCTCGACGGCAACGTCGTCGAGGGCGAGCACGCGCCCTCCTCCGACACCGCTGCGCACGCCTACGTCTACCGCCACCTCCCGGAGGTCGGCGGAGTCGTCCACACGCACTCCACCTACGCCTGTGCCTGGGCCGCCCGGGGTGAGGCCGTCCCCTGCGTACTCACCGCGATGGCCGACGAGTTCGGCGCCGAGATCCCGGTCGGCCCGTTCGCCCTGATCGGCGACGACTCGATCGGCCGCGGCATCGTCGACACCCTCAAGGGCCACCGCTCTCCCGCCGTCCTGATGCAGAACCACGGCGTCTTCACCATCGGCAAGGACGCCAAGGCCGCGGTCAAGGCCGCCGTGATGTGCGAGGACGTCGCCCGCACCGTCCACCTCTCCCGCCAGCTCGGCGAACCGCTGCCGATCGCCCAGGCGGACATCGAGAGTCTCAACTTCCGCTACCAGAACGTCTACGGCCAGCCCCAGGCCGGGCGAGGAGCCACCGCATGACCAAGCCACTCGAAGGCCGCGAGGTCTGGTTCCTGACCGGCAGCCAGGGACTCTACGGCGAGGAGACGCTGCGCCAGGTCGCCGAACAGTCCCAGCGGATCGCCGCAACCCTGAACCGTGCCTCCGCCGTACCGGTCGAGATCGTCTGGAAGCCCGTCCTCACCGACGCGAGCGCCATCCGCCGGGTCTGTCTGGAGGCCAACTCCACGGACGACTGCATCGGCCTGATCGCCTGGATGCACACCTTCTCCCCGGCCAAGATGTGGATCGCGGGACTCGACGCCCTGCGGAAGCCGCTGCTCCACCTGCACACCCAGGCCAACGTCGAACTGCCCTGGGACTCCATCGACATGGACTTCATGAACCTGAACCAGGCCGCTCACGGCGACCGCGAGTTCGGCTTCATCCAGTCCCGTCTCGGACGCGCCCGCAAGACCGTCGCCGGACACGTCGGCGAACCGACCGTGGCTGCCAGGGTCGCCACCTGGGCCCGCGCCGCCGCCGGCCGCGCCGAACTCAGCGGTCTCAGGCTCGCGCGCTTCGGCGACAACATGCGCGACGTGGCCGTCACCGAGGGCGACAAGGTCGAGGCCCAGCTGCGCTTCGGGGTCTCCGTCAACACCTACGGCGTCAACGAGCTGGTGGCCGCGGTGGACGCGGCCGACGACGGCGACGTCACCGCACTGACCAAGGAGTACCAGGACAGCTACCGCCTCGCGCCCGAACTGCGGGCCGGCGGGGAACGCCACGTGTCGCTGCGCTACGCCGCGCGCATCGAGCTCGGCCTGCGCGGCTTCCTGGAGCAGGGCGGATTCAAGGCCTTCACCACGAACTTCGAGGACCTCGGCGGGCTGCGCCAGCTGCCCGGCCTCGCCGTCCAGCGGCTGATGGCCGACGGCTACGGCTTCGGCGGCGAGGGCGACTGGAAGACCGCCACCCTGCTGCGGACGCTCAAGGTGGCTTCCACCGGGCAGGCCGGCGGCACCTCCTTCATGGAGGACTACACCTACCACCTGGAGTTCGGCAGCGAGCTGATCCTCGGCGCGCACATGCTGGAGGTCTGCCCGAGCATCGCCGCCGGCACCCCCTCGTGCGAGATCCACCCGCTCGGCATCGGCGGGCGCGAGGACCCGGTCCGCCTGGTCTTCGACGCCGAGCCCGGCCCGGCCGTGGTGGTCGGCCTCGCCGACCTGGGCGACCGCTTCCGGCTGGTCGCCAACGAGATCGACGTGGTTGCGTCACCGGAGCCACTGCCCAACCTGCCCGTCGCCCGTGCCGTCTGGAGGCCGCGCCCGGACCTGCAGACCTCCGCCGAGGCCTGGCTGACCGCCGGCGCGCCGCACCACACCGTGCTCTCCGGTGCGCTCGGCACCGAGGAGCTCGACGACCTCGCCGAGATGCTCGACGTGGAACTCCTGGTGATCGACGACGACACCACGATGCGCCGTTTCACCAAGGAGCTGCGCTGGAACCAGGCCTACCACCGGCTGGCGCAAGGGCTGTGACCCCTGCGGTCCCCTGCGCGACGACGCCCGCCCGTACAGCGGGCGTGGCCTCTTCCTCGCGGTGTCGCGGATCAGCCGCAGCCGGAACGGGGTTCCGGCCTGTGCGTTCCAGCCTGGATGCGGCCCCTGCCACGCGCGCTCCCGGCAACACGCGCAGGGCACGTCACGGCACGATGACCAGCTTCCCCCGGGTGTGGCCGGTACGGCTGGCGTCGAAGGCCGCGCCCGTACGCTCCAGCGGGAAGGTGTCCGCGACCTCGACGGTCAGCGCGCCCCGGTCGGCCATGGCGGCCAGTGCGGCCAGCGCGGCGCCGTCCGGGCGGACCCAGATCCAGTGGCCGCCGTGCCGCTCCGCGGTCGGATCGGCGACGGAGACGTGGCGCCCGCCGTCGGCGAGCACGGCCAGCGTCGTCTCCAGCTGGCCGCCGACGAAGTCCGCCACGGCCGTCACCCCGGCGGGGGCGATCGCGCGCACCCGCTCGGTGAGGCCGTCCCCGTAGCTGACCGGCTCGCCGCCCGACTCGCGGACGAACGCGTGGTTGCGCTCCGAGGCGGTGCCGATCACCCGCGCCCCGCGGTCGCGGCCGAGCTGGACGGCGAGGCTGCCGACGCCGCCCGCGGCGCCGTGCACCAGCAGCACGTCCTTCGGCCCGACCGCGAGCCGGTCCAGGCCGCGCAGTGCGGTCAGGCCGGCCAGGGGGAGTCCGGCCGCCTGCGCCCAGTCGAGCGCGGCGGGCTTGCGCGCCACGGCGGGGGCGGCGACCGTGACGTACTCGGCGAAGGTGCCGGCCTGGACCACGTCCTTGCGGGCGTAGGCCATCACCTCGTCCCCGGGCGTGAACTCGGGGGTGGCGGGGCCGACCGCGGCGACCTCGCCGGCCACGTCCCAGCCGGGGACGACGGGGAAGACGGTGTCCATCATGCCGTCCAGGCCGCCCGCCATGACCTTCCAGTCGACCGGGTTGACGGCGGCCGCGCGGACCCGGATCAGCACCTGGCCGGGACCCACCTTGGGGTCCGGCACCTCGCCGTAGCGCAGGCGGGAGTTGTCCCCGGCGTACGAGTCGTAGGTCACCGCGCGCATGAACCGACCTCCAGGGCAGGATGCGCTCGTCCTCGGGTGGGCGGGCTCCGTCGGCCACGCTATGCCGGGGGCGGGCGATCGGCACCTGTGCCGACCCGTCGGAGCGAACCGGGGCGGGTGACGCCGGCGCGGGGGCCGGGCACCGACCGCGGGACACCGCTACCGCCCGTCGGGCGGGGAGGGATCGTGGCGGTGCCCGGTGCGGGTTCCGGCCGGACCAGCAGCACCTGACAGGGCGCGTGGTCGACGACGAACCGGGTCGCGGGGCCGAGGCTGTGCGGTCCGAGACGGCTGCGGTCGCCGTCGCGGGCGAGTACGAGCAGGGTCGCGCCCTCGGCCGCCGCGACGACCTCGCGCTCGACCCGCCCGGTGCGCTCCACCTGGGCGCAGGTCCGTCCGAGATGCCCGGCCGCGGCGTAGAGGAGCCGTCGGGCGGATGCCTCCGCCAGGGTCTCCACCCGGGTGCCGGGGTCGCGCTCGGGGTGGCCGCGACCGAGCAGCCCGGCGAACGCGCCGTGCGCGACGCCGGGGATCTCCTGGCCGCTGACATGGAGCAGGACGATCCCCGCCTCCGCGGGTGCGTGGGCGCGGGCGGCGTCCACGCAGGCGGGCCAGGTGCCTTCGGTGATCCAGACGACGACGGTCACGCGGTCCCTGTGCGCGGTGGCGACAGGTCCTGACGGATCGGCGCTGGCCGTCGACTCGCGGCCCAGGTCTACCGACTGCCGCAGCGAGTTAGGGGCTACTGATCATAGGCGCAGGATCAGGCAACGTTCGCCTCGTCGGTGGTGGGGAGCGAAAATCCGTAGGCCGACCCGGCTGAGTCTGCGACGATCGCCGGATGGGTGCATTGGACGGAGTGGCGGCCAGGGTTGCCGGCGGGGCCACTGTCGAGTTCCGGCCGAGCGGGTCCTCGATGGTCCCGCTGATCCGCAGTCGGCAGCTGGTGGTCGTTGCCCCTGTCGACCCGTCGAAGCTCGAGGCCGGCGACATCGTCCTCGCCCGTGTCGCCGGGACGGTGTACTTGCACCTGGTGTCGTCCCTCGATCCGGTCAAGAGGCGCGTGCAGATCAGCAACAACCGGGGCCGCATCAACGGCTGGACCGGCCACGACCGCGTTTTCGGCATCTGCGTCGCGGTTGACGGGCTCTCCCGGGCCGGTGCCGCGGGCAAGACGCTGGCCAGCCCTCAAAGCCGGTCCTGAACGGGCTGCCAGGAGATATGACAGACGGTCGTGGGATCGTGGGTGCCGTGGATGAACCCGTAGAACGCGTAGATGATCAGGATCGGGTGCTGACGGTGGTGGACCGTGCCGAGGCCGTCCGTCGGGGCTGGCTGCACCGCATCGCGACGACGATCTGCCGTGATCAGCAGGGGCGGGTACTGGTCTACCGGCGGCCCGAGAACCGGTCCTGGTTCCCCGGCCTCCACGAGGTGATGTTCGGCGGGGCCGTGGACGTGGGCGAGTCCTATGAGCAGGCGGCGGCCAGGGAGTTGGTCGAGGAGCTGGGCGTACACGTGCCGGTGCGCTTCCAGTTCAAGTTCCTGTGCCGGGGGGCGATCAGCCCGTACTGGCTCGGCGTGCACGAGGCCGTGATCACGGGCGAGGTGACGCCCGACCCGCAAGAGGTCGCCTGGCACGGTTGGCTGACGGAGACGGAGCTGCGAGACGCCGTGCGGCAGTGGCGCTTCGTTCCGGACGGGCTTGAGGCGTTCGATCGCTATCTCGTGCATCGCCACGAGGTGCCCCAGACCTGGTCGTGACGTGGGACGGTCCACACGGGTCGGGCGAGTCGTGACGAGCCCGGGGCCGTGCGGCCGTGTCCCGCTCTGGAAGCAGGACACCCGCACGATCACCACCGCCATCCGCTCGGCGTCAGGCGACAGAACGATGTAAAGCCCCAGGAGGTGCCGGGGGTCAGGCCTCGGGCGTGGGTGCCTCCGGTGTGGCCGGTCCGGTAGCCGATCCGGGCGGCAGGACGTACAGCCCCGCGCGGGCCGCCAGGGTGGCGGCTGTGGCGGCGCGGTCGGCGTCGGCCGGGCCGACGGGTTCGCCGTTGATGTACATCCGCAGGTAGAGCGGGGCGACGGTGGCCCGGATCACCTCGTGGGGGTCGGTGCCGGCCGGGACCTCGCCGCGGGCGATGGCGTCGCGGACCGCGACCGAGCAGATGTCGCGGCGGTGGGCGAGGACCGAGGACAGCGCCGTGCGGGCCGAGGGGGAGCGGGTGGCGGCGGAGACCATGGCCTGGAGCCAGGCCCGGTGGGCCGGGTCCTCGTTGAGGGTGACGACGGCGCGTGCCACGGTGCGCAGGTCGTCCTCCAGGCTGGCCGATTCGCCGAGGCCGATGGTCACCGCGAGCTCGTCGGCGAGGTCCACCACGATGTTCTCCAGGCTTCCCCAGCGCCGGTAGATGGTGGTGGCGGCGATGTTGGCGCGGGTGGCGATCCGGTCGACGCGGGTGTCCGCGTAGCCGTTCTCGACCAGTTCGGCGAGGGTCGCCTCCAGGACGGCGGTGCGGGTGCGCGCCGTGCGGCCTCCGGGGCGCCGGCTGCCGGGCGCGTGGGAGGTGGGCTGCTGCGTCATGCCGTCCAAATGCCAGTCCTCTTGCGTTAAGGCGGGTGTCTTTGCCAGGATCAAGACTAATGCAGATCGACCTGCATTAGCTCGGGGGGTGGGCTCGGTGCTGCGCGCCGCCATGCCCGCACGGCGTCACGGTGCGCGTGCGGTCGGCAGGCGCGCGGGCCGTGCCCGGATCGTGGTCCGCCCCCGCGCCGGACGCGCCGGCCGACGCCCTGTCGACCGGCCGAGCGCCAGCCAAGGAAGGCAGACTCATGACCATTCCCCACGTGCGACACCGGTTCGTCGAAGTGGACGGGGTGCGCGTCTTCTACCGGGAGGCCGGACCCGCCGACGCGCCGACGCTGCTGCTCCTGCACGGCTTCCCGTCCGCCTCACACCAGTACCGCCGGCTGATCGACGCACTCGGCGACCGCTTCCACCTGGTGGCGCCGGACTACCCCGGCTTCGGGCACACCGAGGCCCCGGACGGCTTCCGGTACTCCTTCGACGCGCTCGCCGACGTGACGGAGCGCTTCGTGCAGGCCCTCGGGCTGACCCGGTTCGCGCTCTACGCCTTCGACTTCGGCGGCCCGGTCGGCCTCCGGCTGGCCACCCGGCACCCGGAGTGGATCACCGGCCTGGTCGTGCAGAACGCGAACGCCTACGAGGAAGGCCTGTCCGACCTGGCCCGCGGCGCCATCGCGAACCGGCCCGGGGTCCCGGGTGCGGAGGGGGCCGTGCAGCCGCTGTTCACGCTGCCGGTCACCCGCAGCCAGTACGAGGGCGGCACCGCCGAGCCGGCGCTGGTCGACCCGGACGGGTGGACCCTCGACCAGCACCACCTGGACCGTCCCGGCCGCAGGGAGGCCCAGACCGAGCTGGCCCTCGACTACCACAGCAACGTCGATCTCTACCCGCAGTGGCAGCAGTGGCTGCGCGAGCACCGCCCGCCGACCCTGGTGCTCTGGGGCGTGAACGACGCGTTCTTCCTCCCGGCCGGCGCCCGCGCCTTCCTCCGGGACGTGCCGGACGCGCGGATCCACCTGTTCGAGACCGGTCACTTCGCGCTGGAGGAGTGCCTGCCGGACATCGCCCCGCTGATCGCGGAGTTCCTCGACGGGATCCCGGCCGCCCGTCCGCGGCTGCGGATCGCGGTCCTGGGTGCGAGCGGGAACCTGGGCGGCGCCGTCGCCCGCGAGGCGGCCGCCCGGGGCCACCTGGTCACCCCGCTCGGCCGGGCCGACGCGGACGCGGCCGATCCC
>NZ_JBEYVJ010000165.1:0-16023 GCF_040643935.1 Kitasatospora sp. NPDC047058
GCTCCAGCTTCTCGATCTGCTGAGAAAGAGCGTCGGCCCGTTTGTCATCGGCGCCGGCAACGAGCACTCCGGCGGTTCCGACGGGGTGTTTGCCGGCTTCATCGTTGATGTCGTCGGCGACCTGCTTCAGCCACTTCAGCACGCGCGCCTCAAGCTGCGGGTACGGAATCCTGACTCCAGCGCACTTGTCGGGGCCACGGCGCCGCCTGATGTTGCAACGCGCGTAGGAGTACTTGCCTACGGTCTCCTTCGTCAGGACGCCTCGGCAGAGGTCACATCGCATGAGCCGCGAGAATGGCGTGGCGGGCTTTCGTGACCTAGGGGGCGTTGCCCTGACGATCCTCCGCTTCTCCAGGTACGCGACCCAGACCTCTTCGGAGATGATTGCGGGGAGGACGGTCTCGTCGGTGACCTTGAGGTGGACGTGGTTGGGACATCCGGTCAGGTACGGCTCGCATTGGCATTCTTTGGAGTGCACGCGAAGGTAGCCGGCTGCGAACCCGCTGTCCATGTAGAGCCTGACGGTCTCTCCCCACCACTCTCCGTCGCGTGTGGTCGTGAAGCCTGAGGCAGTGAGCGATTTGGCTAGCTTGTCGAAGCCCGAGAGGCCGTCGATGTACTGCTGGTACATGTCGACGACGGCTGGTGCCGCGACGGGGTCGAGCTCGTACCGTTCACGCTGGATGGTGAAGGTGCCGTCCAGATTGGGCAGCTTGCGGGGGTGCCAGATGTAGCCGAAGCGGCGGCCGCCACCTGACGGGAGCCCGTTGGACCTGCGCCACTCATGGGTCTCTTTCCACTGCTCACCGGCGCGGTCGCTCTCAAACGCTGCCACTTCGAGGAGCATGCCTCGCTGGAAGCGGCCCATCGCCGTGCGGGCGTCGACTTCCTCGGTCGCAGAGACGAGCTGGCCGCCGGCACGTTCGAGCCGTTCGAGGTTGACGGCGTTGCCGTGTCGTTGACGGCCGAATCGGGAGTACTTCCACGCAGCGATTTCCTTGGCGGTGCCGTCTTCGACGTAGGCGATTGCCTTCATGATCTTGCGACGGAAGTTGCGGCCGGTGGCATCGAGGTCGACGACCCAATGGACGATCCGGCGTCGGCGCCGGTCGGCCCAGGATTCGATGGCGGTGCGTTGCAGCTCCGGGGAGATCATCTCCTCGCGGGCGGTGCTCACGCGGATGTAGCCGATGGCGGGGATGAGGTCGTCGTCGGTGTCGGGCAATGCTCCCCCAAGGGCTAGGACGAGTGGCCGCTGCCTACGGTTGACTCGGATCCTATGGCTGGGGCGGGCAGCGGAATGACGGTGGCCATGTGGCCGCTGGGCGCGCCAGCTTCGGCTTCTGCGATGGTCCGTTGGCCATGTTCGAGGCCGATGAAGTAGCCCTCTTGCTTGAGCTCGGCTGCACGGTCTTCGACGTCCGCGAGGAGTTCGTCGCGCTCCTTGGCGATCATCGCGGCGACCCGGGTTTCTAGCTCGGCGGCCTGGCGGCAAAGGCGTTCGGCGTCCGCGTCGACGATGGCGCGGGCGGCGATGTAGCGCATGTACTCGGCGTTGGTGCGGTCTTGCGCCGCGTAGAGCCGTTGGCGTTCTGCCGTTGTGTCAGTGACCGCGGTGTGGATGGTGCGGGTGACGACGGCGGCTATGCCTATGACCACGAGGGTGAGCGCGACGACGGCGGCGGCCGTGTTGCTTTTCAGTAGTGCTGCGCCAGCAGCTCCGATACCGATGGGTACGGTGGTGGCTGCTAGCGCTGTTGTGGTGGTTCTCGTGGTCATGCATCCTCCCCGCTTATTGGGCTACTGCATCACCCTCACCGTCGTCAGCGGCTCGCAGGTGGCGGCGGTTGCGTTCGGCTAGGTCACGCATGAACAGTGCGCGTCGTGTGGGGTCGGTGATGCCGACCTCGTCTGCCGCCTGCGCGGGGGTGATGGGCTGAAATCGTACGTCTGTTGACCGGCCGAGCGTCAGAGATGCGGCCGAAATGATTCCACTCTCAACAAGCATTTGCACAGGGGGCACGCCGACGGCGTCGGCGATGGGCTCGAAGTACTCGGGGCTAGGGAGGGCGGCGCCTCCGAGCCAGCGCCCGACGGTGCTGGCGGATACGCCGACTGCGGTGGCTAGGGCCTGGCGTCCGCCGCCCCTTTGCTTGTCGATGTCCAGGCCGGCGGCGCGCATGGCGTCGGCCAGCCAGGCGGCGTACTTCTCTGCAAGCGTCATGTGTATGTCACCTCTCCGTGCGGAGGATAGCGGGGCTACGTGCTGATCCGGCAGTAGTTCCGTTCTTGGAATATACGGGGGCTATCGGATCCGGTCACGGGCACCCGGGGGGCGCAGGGGAGCATTCCACAACTTCCACATGTGGCAACACTTGCGGATCCGGCAGGCCGGGTCTAGCTTTACTTCCATGTCCGGCACTACTGCCGAACATGGAAGCATTCTGCATGGGGAGACCACGTGCGACTCAATGTCGAGTACCTCCGCAACGCAGCAGCTCAGGCAGGGGACGACACCGCGTACAACATCGCGCGGCGCCTTCGCGTCAGCCAGTCGACCATGTCCCGGCTGCTCAACGGCAAGTGCAGCCCGTCCGCCAAGACGCAGGCGAAGATGCGCCTCGCCTACGGCGTCAAGCTTGACGAACTCATGACCTGCGACGACCAGGCCGCGGCATGACCAGCCGAGCCGCAGCCATCGCCGACGCCGGCCGGCTTCTCGCCGCCGCCCGCGCCGAACGAGACGCCCTCACCCCCCGCGCCGCAGCGGAAGCCGCCTGGTATCCGGGGCACCGTCTCGGGTCCATCGACGCGATCGAGGCTCTGATCATCAGCCAGCGCGACGCAGCAACCAGTCCAGTCGCTGCCTGAAACCCCGAGGGCCGGGCCGGCGGTGGAGGCCAGTCCACCGCAGCCCCTACGGCCCAACCACCCACCACACAAGGAGGCATAGGCCATGACAGCCGAGCTTACCTTCCCCTCCATCACCGACGACCCGCAGGACCGCGCCACCCGGCTGCTCCTGACCCTCGTCGCCGACCCCGCCCTCCCCCGCCTCCCCTGGACCATCACCGAGGACGGCTCCCTCACCGCACACCTTCGCGGCCACGACCTGTGCCCCGCGGTCGCCGCCTACGCCCGGCGGCTCGGCGCCGCGTTCATGAAGCAGACCCCCTTCACCTACGACGGACACCGGCTCGTCGCGGAGGAGATCACCACGATCCTGAACGGCGTGCCGGTGACGGTCTGGTTCACCTCCGACCTGGCGGCCTACCCGGACCTGCTGGACCAGCAGGAGCGCCAGTTGGCGTGCCGCTTCATCTGCGAGCACGACGACCCCGACGGTCACTGGTGCGACGAGACCCGGCAGGCCTACGCGAACGCGCTGAGCACGCTGCGGCTGGAGGCTGCCGCGTGAGCGCGGCGCAGTGGGAGTTGCTGATCGTCGTGGTCGGCGTGCTGGCGTCGGTCGGGATGCTCGGGTGGGCGGTGCGCCGCTGGCACGAGCACCAGGCGTGGTGCTGCAGCGGGCTGTGCTCCCGCAAGGACAACCGCGCGTGGCTGCCCCGGCAGCGGACGGGCGGCAACTCGTGACAAATCCCAAGCACGCCAACGCCACCGCGAACGGCCGGTACTACACGGACCCCGCCGGCGGCCCTGACCTCATCTCGGTCACCAACGTTCTCGACACCTCGGTCAGCAAGCCCGCGCTGATGCCGTGGGCCGTGAAGCTCACAGTGGAGTGGGTCCTGGAGCACCGCATCGAGGTAGCCCGCAGGGCCATCACCGACCGCACCGCCCTGGTCAAGGAGATCAAGGAGGTGCACAAGCAGGCACGGGAGCGTGCCGCCAACCTCGGGGATCGGATCCACGCCGCGGCCGAGGCCCGGCTGCTGGGCGCGCCGATTGCCGACGACGCGGAGGTCCTGCCGTACCTGGCACAGCTCGACCGCTTCCTCACCCTGTGGGGGGTGGTTCGGGAACGTGATGTCGTCGCCACCGAGATTACGTGTCTGCATCGCCGTCTCGGCTACGCCGGTACCGCCGACATCATGCTGCAGCTGCCGACCGGCCTGGACCGCGGGCGCCAGCTCTGGCTGATCGACATCAAGACGTCCGCCACACGCTCCGCGAAGTCGGTGTATCCGGAGAACACGCAACAGCTAGCTGCTCTGCGCTTCTGCGAGACGGTGCTGCTGCCGGACGACTCAGAGGAACCGATGCCGGCAATCGAGCGCACCGGCGTGCTCAACCTCCGGTCGAAGTCGCACGCGCTGGTCGAGATGCCTGCCGGCCGCACCGCTCACCGCGCGTTCCGCGGCGCCCTCGTGAACGCCCTCTGGCACCACGACGCGCCGTCCTCATACCCCGCTCTGCTCGCGCCCGGCCAGGTGGCCGCGCCGCGCCTACGCACGATCCGGAAGGCGGCCTGATGGGATCGCGCCTGTTCAACATCCAGCGCCGGGCCGCCGAGCACGGCCGGCTGCGCACCGGCTACACGAAGGGCAACCGCCCTGTCCGGTCCAGCACGTGGGTCGTGTCCTCCCACTCGGAGGAACACGTCACGATGGCCGCCAAGCTGTGGGGCGGCACGCCGGAACAGTGGAGCCCGCTGAACTCGTCGGTGCCGCAGTGGCGGGTCATCACTGAGGCGGAGTCGATCGAGGCTCTGATCACGCCCGGGGATCCGCTGAACCAGTACAACGAGATGTGGAGCAAGGGCGGATGCTCGCGGCGCTGCGACGGGCAGACCGAGTTGCTGAGCCGCCAGCCCTGCCTGTGTGCCAGGCAGTTCGGTGAGGACTGGCACCTGCAGTCGAAGGGCCGGGTCTGCTCGGTCACCTCGCGGCTGAACGTCATGCTGCCGGATCTGACCGGGATGGGCATGTGGCGGGCGGAGACGCACTCGTTCTATGCGGCCTCGGAGTGGGGCGCGATGGTCGACATGATCCTCGCAGGGACGGACGGCAAAGGGTTCGTTCCGGTGACCCTGCGGATCGAGCCCCGGCAGCGGGTTGCGAACGGGGAGACCAAGAAGTTCCCGGTGGTCGTGGTGGAGCTGCGGGGAGTGACTCCGCGGCAGGCGCTGTCGGGGCCGCTGGCCACGGCGGTCGCGCTGAATCCGTCGCAGGGCTCCGCGTTGGCGATCGAGGCGCCGAAGCCCGGTCCGAGCTACATCGCCGAGGCTGAGGGCGGTCTGACGTCCGAGGACGTGCGTGACGTCTGGCGGCGGGCACGCGAAGCCGGCGATGTCGCCCCGGACGGTTCTGACGCGCTGTCCAAGGAGCTCATGGCTATCGCTCTGCGCAAGGACGAGGAAGCCGCGCAGCTCGATGAGGACGGCGCGGTCGAGGCGGAGATCGTCGAGAGCGAGCCCTCTGAAGCGGCCGGGTGGCCCAAGGTCGCAGTTCCCGGCGGACGTCGCTCCTAGGAACCCAGGTGGGGCCGTGCCCGCCCGAATCGGGCGCGGCCCCGCACCACCCATCATCCACCAACTCTCAGAGAGGAGGACCCATGCACCTGAACAAGCTCCGTCGTACTGGCTTCGACACCGAAACCACCGGTCCGGACCCGCAGGAAGCGCGGATCGTCACCGCGGCGCTCGTCGTTCGCGGCGGCGGCCGCGACGACCAGACGTTCACGTGGCTCATCAACCCGGGCGTGCCGATCCCCGACGAGGCCGCGGCCATCCACGGGATCACCACCGAGAAGGCGGAGTCCGAAGGGCAGGCCCCGAAGGTCGCCCTGGAGGACATCGCCAGCCGGCTCGCCGCCGCCCTCACCTACGGCATGCCCGTGATCGCGTTCAACCTGTCCTTCGACTGGACCGTGCTGGACCGCGATCTGCGCCGCAACGGCCTGGCCCCGATGAGTGAACGGCTCGCCACCGAGTGGCCCGCGCTGCTGGACCCGCACGTCATCGACAAGCACGTCGACCGGTACCGCAAGGGCTCAGGCATGCGGAAGTTGCAGCCGACCGCTGACGTGTACGGCGTTCAGGTCACCGACTGGCACACGGCCGACGCGGACGCCAGCGCCGCGCTCAGCATCGCCGAGGCCCAGTTCCAGCAGTTCCCGTGGCTGGCCAACCTCGGTGCGGCCGGCCTGTACGGGGCGCAGCAGGGATGGCGGTCAGAGCAGCAGGCGAGTCTGCAGGAGTGGTTCCGGACGAAGGCCACGCCGGAGCAGGGCGGGTCGCCCGACAAGGTGGTCCACGGGGCATGGCCGCTGCTCCCTTTGCCGGTGGGGGTGGCGTCGTGACCGGCCCCCGCATCCAGACGGCACCGCACCTGACCGACCAGCAGACCGCTGTCCTGTTGGCCTTCGCCCGCGGACAGCAGCCCGGCAAGATCGCCACCGCGCTCGGCATCAGCGTGCACACGGTGCGCACCTACCTGCGGGCGATCTTCGTGGCGCTGAACGCCGAGAACCTCGCCAACGCGGTCGGCATCGCCTGCGCCCTCAACCTCCTCGACTCCGATCAGATCCTCCAGGGAGGCCCCCATGCTCGGTAGAACCCGCCGCGAGAACAGAGAGCTCCGCGAACGCGCCGCCTGGTTGGAGAGCCGGGTCCGGCAGCTCAACCTGGCGCTCGGCGCCACCCGCAACGAGTCCCAGCAGCACTTCGAGCGGTGCGAACGGATCAGCAACGATCGCGTCGCCCAGGAGCGGACGCTGACCGGCCTGAAGCTGGGCCACGCCGCGACCCTTGTCAGTCTGACGTGTCGCATCCGGCGTCTGGCCCGCGGCTGTGCCCGGTACCGCGCGGAGTGCGCGCGGCTGCAGCACCTGGTCGACAGGGCCGACGCCCTCGCTGACCGTGCCGTCCAGCCGGCCGTGCCGACGCCCGAGATCGAGCGTCTGAAGCGGGACGTCCGCCAGCGCGACGAGATCATCCACCAGTTGCAGAACCGCATCGACGGCTACCAGCGGGCGTCCGAGGCCCTCGACTGGCAGGCCGCTCCCGCCGCCACGGTCGTGTGATCCGCGACCTCATCGAGCTCACCGCCGGCGATCAGAGCTGGACCGTCCTCGCCGTCTTGGTCCTGATCGCCGTCGGCCTCGCCCTCATCATCCTCTCCCTCACCGCATGGAGACGCCCGCAATGACCGACCTCGCAACCATCCCCATCACCGCACCCACCATCGTCGCGCCGGTCGTCATCGGCCTCGACACCAGCCTCACCGCCACCGGTATCGCCTCGTCCCTCGGCTGGTGCGACACCGTCGGCTACAAGCCGCTCAACAAGAACGACAAGATCACTACCCAGCCGCACGACCGGCGGCTGCGCTCCCTGCTCGGCCTGCTCGGCGACGTCATCCTCGCCGTCGGCAAGCCGAACCTCGTCGTCCTCGAAAGCCCATCCCTCCGTTCCCTCGGCGGCGGCGGGCACGAGCGCGCATGGCTGTGGTGGGAGGTCTACCGCGGCCTGGCCGCCCGCGATGTCCCCGTGGCCCTGATGAGCCCCTCCCAGCGAATGATGTACGCCACCGGCAAGGGCAGTGCTACCAAGTCCGCGGTGGTTGACGCAGTCGCGCGTCGCTGGCCCGCCTGGACCACAGGCGGGGACGACAACCGGGCCGACGCGGTCGTCCTCATGGCCGCCGGCCTCGACTACCTCGGGCACCCGATCACCCCGATGCCGGCCGCGCACCGGGCGTCTCTCGTCAAGGCCATCTGGCCGGAGGAGGTGCGCGGTGACTGAGTTCCTCGCCGTCAGCGGTGCCGTGTTCTGGGTGCTGGTCGTGGGCTTCGTGAGCGCCGTTGCCATGGCCGTTGCCCAGGCCCGGTGGGAGCGGCGTCAGGCGCGACGCAGGGCGTTCCGCGACATCGAGCAGCTCCTCAAGAAGGAGGCCCGCCGATGATCACCAATCAGCGCAAGGCCTGCGCGGACGAGGACCCGGAGCTGTTCTACCCCGTGTCCTACAGCACCCCGGTCGGCAAGGCCCAGGCAGAGAACGCCAAGGAGGTCTGCAGCAGGTGCCCGTTCAGGGACGCTTGCCGCGAACAGGCCCTCGCTCTCGAAGGCAATGCCGAGGCCGAACGCCGTTACGGCATCTGGGGCGCCACCACCCCGGCCGAGCGTCGCGCCATCTACGACACCCGCCGCAAGACCGCGCTCGCGGCATGACCGTCCTGGCCTGGGCTGACCGCTCTCACTGGGCCACCCAGGCCAAGCCGTGCAGGCACTGCAAAGAGCTCACGCACCTCCGGGATGACGACCGTCTCCCGTCGCACAAGGTCTGCGCCGAGCAGGCCCTCACCCTCAAGGACACCCATCGTGGCCGGTGACACCGTTATTACCCTCGTCGGCAATCTGGTCGACGACCCTGAGCTGCGCTTTACCCCGTCCGGCGCTGCGGTCGCGAAGTTCCGCCTCGCTTCAACCCCGCGGAAGTTCGACAAGAACACCAACGCCTGGGTCGACGAAGAGGCGCTCTTCCTCACGTGCAACGTCTGGCGGCAGCCTGCCGAGCACTGCGCCGAGTCCCTGACCAAGGGCATGCGCGTGATCGTGCAGGGCCGACTGCGTCAGCGCTCGTACGAGACCAAGGAAGGCGAGAAGCGCACCGTCTTCGAGGTCGAGGTCGACGAGGTCGGCCCGTCCCTGCGCTCGGCAACCGCGAAGGTCACCCGCGCCCAGCGTGACAACAACGGCGGCAGGCAGCAGCAGAACAACGAGCCGTGGGCCTCCGGGCAGCCCGCTTCCTCCGGGTGGGGCACCCCGCCCGCCACCGGCTCCGAGCCCCCGTTCTAACCGTCCCGCTCCACCCCGGCGCACGTTCGCACGACACCGCACGGAGGACCACCAGTGAGCACCCACATCACCACCAACACTGGTGGCCGCCGTGCCCACCCCCGCGCTGCCTACTGGGCCGCCCGCTCCCGCGACATCACCTACGGCCGGTGGAATCCCGACGTACCCGCCGGACCGGCCCGCCAGCACGCGGAAGCACTCGCCGCCGCGGGCCGGAGCTGGCGTCAGATCGCCGACGACTCGGGCCTCGCCTATCCGGTCATCCGCAACCTGCTGGTCGGCGCCAGCGGCCGGCCGCCCACCAAGAAGCTCAGGGCGATCAACGCCGCGGCCATCCTCTCCGTGCCCGTCCCGGCGCAGCCCGACGGCACCGCGCTGATCGACACCACCGGCAGCCGCCGCCGGCTCCAGGCGCTCCACGCCGCCGGGTGGCCGCTGGGCCGGATCGCCCGTACCGCATACCCCGACCGGCAGGCGTCCGCACGCAGGGTGCTGTTCAACGTGCTGCACGGCCGTACCAGCACGGTCACGCCCCGCACAGCGGCCCGCATCCGGGCCGCATACGACGCCCTGTGGGACCAGTTCCCGGACGCCAGCGGAGTCCCGTGGGCCGCCTCGGCGGACGCCCTACGGCTGGCCGCCGCCAACCGGTGGGCGCCGCCCCTCGCGTGGGACGACGACGACATCGACAATCCCGACGCGCTCCCGGACTGGACCGGGCGGTGTGGCACGCCGGGCGGCTATTACGACCACACCGTCCTTGGCACACCGACGTGCCAGCCGTGTCGGCACGCCGTTGCCGTTGCCGCCGCGGACCGCAAACTCCGGCGCCGCCAACGCGCCTCCACTGCCGCCTAGGAGACCCCTGATGGCCAAGCCCTACCCCGGTCGCCGCTGGGAGTGCCCCGTCCGTATCACCCTCACCTGCGGCTGCATCGTCAAGGCCCGCATCACGCCCATCGGGCCGAACGTCCACTACGGCTGCACCAGCGGCCTCGGCCACGGCTACTGCCTTCCCTGGGTCCGCTGGACCGACGGCATCACCGTCCTCACCAACCGCGCCGTGGATTGCGCCCGCAACGCCAACTGACCGCCCACCACCGAACGGACTTTCCCGATGCCGCGCATCCGCTCCGTGAAGCCGGAGTTCTGGACCGACGAGACTCTCGCCGCCGAGGTCAGCCGTGACGGCCGGCTCCTGTACATCGGCCTGTGGAACCTCGCCGATGAGCACGGGCGTCTGCGCGGCTCGGCTCGGTACGTGAAGGGGCAGTTGTTCCCGTACGACGACGACGTGACCGCGCCGATGGTCGAGCGTCTGCTCGGCCAGTTGGAGGCCGCACGGAAGGTGCTGCGGTACGCAGTCGACGGGGATACCTATCTGTTCCTGCCGAACCTGGCCCGGCACCAGCGCCTGGAGGCCGCGAAGGTCGCGTCGAGACTCCCAACCCCCCCTGAGAAGTTCCCGACTTCAACCCTGAATTCCGACGATCCACCCCCCTCCCCCGGTGGTTCAGACCACCCAAGCCCCGAAGACGTAAACAGCTCGCAAAACCAGCAGGCCAACACCCCCACGACAAACGGCGCAGACAAATCCGCGCGAGGCGCAGACAACCTGTCGCTTCTTTATGGGACAGGGAGCATGGAGCAGGGGACAGGGAACAGGTACGTGTCGGAGAACACCGACGACGAACCCGACCCCGTCGACGCGGCACAGCCGCGCGACACGACGCCCGCACGACACGACGTCGAACTGATCTGCCGCACACTCGCCGACGCCATCGAAGCGAACACCGGCAAACGCCCCGCCTACGGCAAGCGCTGGCGCGACGCCGCCCGCCTCATGCTCGACCGCGACCAGATCCCCCTGACCGACATCCTCAGCGCCATCGACTGGGCCGCCCGCCACGAGTTCTGGCGCTCCGTGATCCTCTCCGCGCCCAAGCTCCGCGAGAAGTACCAGCAGATGAAGCTCCAAGCCCAACGCGGACGGGCCAACCACCTCGCCCCCACCGGCACCGACGCCAACATCGCCGACCACCTCGCCGTGCTCGCCGGAATGCAAGCCGAACGGAGCTAGCCATGGACCCCATCGAAGCCGGCACCCTCCTCGCCCACGCCGCCGCGTTCGACAACCGCAAGCCCTCCGCCGCCGCCAACCGCGCCTGGGCCGACGCCCTCCGCGACATCCCCCTCGACCAGGACGCCCTCGACGCCGTCACCCGCTACTACGGCCAAGCAGCCCCCGACACCGCCGGCATCAGCCCCGGCCGGTGGATCCAACCCCACCACGTCACCGCCCTGCGCAGGCAGATCCGCGCCGAACGCACCCCCGACACCGACAGCGTCATCTACCCCGCCGGGCGTATCGAGACCGGTGCTGAGTTCGTCGAGCGCCGCCGCCAGCAGCTCACCGCCATCGCCGACGGCCGCATCGAACCCGAGATCAACCGGCAGCTCAAGGGCGGGCCCCACCCCAGCCTCGACTCCGTCCTCAACGGCATCGGCCAGATGCCCGCCCACCTCCGCGAGGAGCTCGCCGCCCGAGGCGTCACCACCCGCCGCGGCCGCTTTCCCGAGATGAGCGCCCCGTGCCCGAAGTGCGGTGCCGCCGTCGGCCGGCCCTGCCGCCGACCGTCCGGCACCGAGCTCAGGGACGACACCCACGGCAGCCGCCGCGACGCCTACCAGGCCCAGGCAAACGCGCGCAGGAGCGCTTGATGCGCCGCGACCCGATACCGGCCGCGGTTGGTGCCGCGATCCGCGCCGTGATCGAGGACAACCCGTTCGCACCGCCATGGCGGCAGGCCGAACTCGCCGTCCGGGAACTGCAGGCGCTCGGGTACCGGATCCAGGCGCCGCGACACGATCCGCGTCGGCATGCGGGATCTGAGGGCCTTTCGGGGGCGGCCCGGCCCCTCGGTCCAGGTGGCCCACCGGAGGCCGTTCTTCGACAACAGCTAGAGCAGGAAGGGGCATCCAGTGGCTGACGACACGATGGAGATTCCGCAGCACGCGATCTGGCACAGCTGCGGGGCGTGGTGGACGGGGGCCGGCCGGGGGCACTGCGGGGGCTGCCACGAGACGTTCAGTTCGCAGACGTCGTTCGACGTGCACCGGCGGGGCGGGCGGTGCCTGGATCCGGTGGAGGCGGGTCTGGTCGGCCGGCCGCGGCGGTGGGGGACGGAGTGGGGTTGGCCGGCTCCTGAGGTGGCTCGGTTCGACCGGGTGTTGTCGCGCCTGGACGAGGGGGGCGAGTCGTGAGTGCACCGCGGCGGGTGGACGTTGCGGTGCTGTTGGAGCTGGTGGATCAGCGGCGTAGCGAGGTTGGCCTGTCGTGGTGGGCGTTGGCTCGGGAGTTGGGGGTGACGTCGTCGGCGTGGGCGCGGATGAAGCGGGGGCGGGCTCCGGATGCTCATCTGCTGCTGAGCTTGTTGATCTGGCTGGAGTGGGCGCCGGAGTTGGCCTTGCTGGCTGAGCCGGTGGGGGCGCAGCGGTGAGCGCGCGGGGCCGGGTTGTGATCGTGACGGGCAGTCGTTCGCTGGAGTCGTCGGCGTTGGTGTTCGGTGCGTTGAACGAGGAGCTTCTGGCCGCTGCGGGTGGGCGGTTGTTGGTGGCGCATGGGGCGTGTCCGACGGGTGCGGATGCGTGGGCGTCGGAGTGGGTTCGGCGGATGGGCCGGGGCGGCATGGTGGCGCGGGAGTTTCGCTACCGGGCGTCGTGGGACTCATGTGCGTGGGATTGCCCGACTGGGCCGCATCGGGTGCTGCGCCGGCCTGGGGATGTGCACCATCCGGGGTCTGGTCTGGTTGCGGATT
Organism: Kitasatospora sp. NPDC047058; assembly: GCF_040643935.1. Taxonomy (NCBI): domain Bacteria; kingdom Bacillati; phylum Actinomycetota; class Actinomycetes; order Kitasatosporales; family Streptomycetaceae; genus Kitasatospora; species Kitasatospora sp. NPDC047058. The sequence goes on from NZ_JBEYVJ010000165.1 coordinate 12,577, forward strand.
TCTGTCCGGGTGCTGGTCCGCGGCGGAATGCGCGGATGGTGGCTGCGGGTGCGGATCGGGTGTTGGCGTTCCCGGCGGCGGGGTCTCGGGGGACGTGGAACTGCGTGCGCTTGGCTCGCGCGGCCGGGATCGAGGTTCGGGTGGTGCGGCCGGGATCGAGGTTCGGGTGGTGCGGCCGTGAGCGGGGTGTCGGTTGAGTTGATTGGCGGGCCGTATGACGGTGTGCTCACGGTGCTGCCGAATGGCCGTCCGGAGGTGGAGTTCCGGGTGCCGATGCCGGTGTCTCCGGCCGAGTGGTGGGCGGTCGGGCCGGGTGAGGTGGTGCCGCTTCGGGTGGGTGTGTATCGGCGGTCGGACGCGGTGTCGGCGGCTGGTGCGGTGTGGGTGTACCGGTGGGTTGGGGAGCCGGCGTGAGCGGGCATGCGAAAGGGCCGCGCGGCGGTGGTGCCGGGCGGTTGGCGGGGCGTAGCGGGTCAGTCGGTGGTGTCGTCCGTCTTCCGGCTGGCTGCGCGCTGCTTGTAGCTGGGGTCGGGTTCGATGCCGTTCTTGCGGGCGAAGGCGCGTACGTAGGCCGGCGTCCAGGGCGATGCGGCGGCGATCTTTGTGGGCTTGGCGCCGGGCTGGCGGAGGGCTTCGAGGATGGTCATTTCGAGGTTCTCCCGGGCTTGGGTGAAGCGCTTGGTTGCTGCTGCTACGGCTGCCACGTGGGGGTCGTCGGTGGTTGTCATGGGCTCAGGATAGCGCGGGTGTGCAGCGCTTCAATAGAGCGCATTTTTTTATCGCTACTTACTTGCGATCATGGATGGAATAGGCCTAACCTAGAGCCACAAAGCAGCGCTACAAACAAGCGCTCAAGGTTCCGGAGGACGACCCATGAACGCCCGCACCCGCACCGCCCGCCAGACCCTCCGGGCCCGCCGCCGCGCCAACCAGAAGCGCACCATCGCCACCCACGTCCGCAAGGCCACCACCGACGCCGCCACCGCCAAGGGCGTCATCGCAGCGCTCCGCAGGACCGCCCGCGAGCTCCGCAAGGCCGGCCTCCTCGGAAAGGTACAGACCCGCATCGCCCGCGTCACCGCGGACCGGATTGGCCCCGTCTACCGGTACACCGCAGCGCAGATCGCCCTCATCGCCGCCAACTACCGGCCGCGCAAGGCCGAATACAAGCTCGCCGCCGCCCAGCTGCGCCTCGCCGCTTGACCTGGCCTGACACCTACTACACCCCTGGAGCACCAACGATGAGCACCACCATCTCCGCCGGCGTCCTGGCCGGAGCGATCGGCCGGGTCAAGCCCCACGCCGGAACCGACGACACCCTCCCCGCCATCAACGGCGTCCACCTCACCGTCGAGGGCGGCTACTTCTTCGCCGTCGCCACCGACCGGTACACGTTCGGCATCGACCGGACCGCGATCTCCTCAGAGGAGACGTGGAAGGTGAACCTGCGTCGGGCCGACATCCCAATGGTCATGGCGTGGCTCGACCGGATCGAGGCCGGCGAGAACATCACGGTCAAGGTCTCGACCGGCGAGGGCCTCACCACGCTGACCCTGAAGCACGGGGCGAACTCCCTGCAGGTGTCCGACAAGAGCAGCCACCTGGACACTTTCCCGAAGTGGCGGAAGATGACCAGCCAAATCCTCCAGCGGGACGTGGAGCCCGTCCCCGTGACCGGCTTCAACAGCAAGTACCTGGCGCGCTGGCGCGCCGCCGGCCTTGAGCTCGACGTCTGGCAGGCAGGCCCCAACTCGCCGCTCGTCGTCACCACCAAGGACGGGTTCCTCGGCCTGCAGATGCCGATCCGCAACGACAGCCGGGACCGGGAGGACACCGTCGCGGAGTGGGTCAACGCGCTCCGCAGGCGGCAGGCCGTGGTCGAGGGCGTTACGTACGACCTGAGCATCGTCTGGGCCGACCGGCACGGCGACCCGTGGGAGTACGCCGACCGGGACGACGAGCAGGGCCAGCCGCTGATGAACCTCGTCGGCATCGACGACGACCCGTGGCCGCTCGCCAGGGTCGTCGCCGGGTACGGGCCGCTGTGCGACTCCGAGGCCTGACCCACCGTCTGCCTGGGGCGGGGTGTCCGCCCCCCGCCCCAGGCCACCAACCACCGCACGAGAGGAGCAGTCCGATGCACCCCGCGACCGTCGATCTGATCCACCTGATCGCCGCCGACATGCTGGCCGGCTGCCCGCACGACCCCGCCGATCTGGACGAGGACGGCGAGTGCCCGAAGTGCCGGGAGCAGATGAACGAGGACACCGCCGAGTACCGCGCGTACGCCTACCACTAGCCCGTGAGGAGACCATCACCGTGACGCCCGCCCAGATCATCGCCGTCGGCCTGATCCATCTGCTCACACCCGGCCCGCAGGTCGGCTGGCCGCACAACGTGCAGCAGTTGCTGGACAAGCGGGTCGCGGCCGCCGCCGAGGAGGACGCCGCCGAGTGGGGCAGCCGGGAGCACCGGCAGGCCCAGGCCGCGCGGGTTGCGGCGGAGTGGGGCCTCGTCGCCGCCCTGGACGTGCCGCCGCGAGTGGCCGAGCCCCTCGACATCGATGACGCCTACCTGGCGGGGCTGTTCACCGCCCGCCCCACCACCTGAGGAGACCACCGTGACCAAGAAGCCCGTCAGCGTTGAGCAGCGCGTCGCCGACCGCTTCAAGCTCGACACCGCCAAGCACAAGCTCACCGTCCTCCACGAGGACGGCCTCTACCGACACCTCCGATACGCCAACCCGGGCGACAGCTCCCACTGGCCCGGCACCCTCACCATCCGCGGCGACATGGGCAGCTACACCTTCAGCCGCACCCAGGACATGCTCGACTTCTTCCGCCGCTCCGCCTGGGACGGCGGCCCCAACCTCCAGTACTGGGAGGAGAAGCTCGACGCCGCCGACACCCGCGTCGGCGTCCGCGAGTACTCCGAGGATCTCCTCCGCCAGCACATCGCCGACGACCTGGCCGAGCTCACGGACTCCGGGACCGTCACCGCCGAGTACCTGGCCGGCCTGCGCGAGGAGCTCGACGACGAGCTGCTCGGCGAACTCCCGATGTGGTGCATCGAGGACGAGGGCGAGGCCCTTGCCGGCGTCCGCCAGTTCGAGTACCGGCCCGGCGCCGGTGAGGAGCCGTTCACCTTCGACTCCACCGAGTGGGACGTCCGTGACTGGGCGTGGCACTACGTGTGGTGCTGCCACGCCATCGTCTGGGGCATCGCCGCCTACGACCGGGCCAAGACCATCCCGCCCGTCGCCGCCCTGGCCGCCGAGGCCGAGCTCGTGACCGCCATCGCCGCGTCTGCCTGAGGACACGCCATGACCCAGCACCTGACCGCCGACCAGTGGAACGACCGCTACCCGGTCGGTACCCCGGTGACCGCCTACCCCGGTGTCCGCCCCGAGCACCCGGCCTACTCGGCGCTCGACGACCACCGCCTGGA
>NZ_JBEYVJ010000166.1:0-15973 GCF_040643935.1 Kitasatospora sp. NPDC047058
CAGCGAGGAGGACGTGGTCGAGGGCCTGGCGGTGGGCAACGCGTACACCGCCAGCTCGCTGGACTCCAGCCCCGGCGAGGAGGACGGCGACGGCCGCCGCCCATCGTGATGCCGTCCATCAGCGCGACGTACGGCTTCGGGTAGTCCGCGATCAGCGCGTTGAGCCGGTACTCGTCGCGGAAGAACCTCCGGAAGCCGGCCCCGCCCGCCTTGGCGTCGTCGTGCATCGCGCGGATGTCCGCCCCGGCGCAGAGCCCGCGCTCGCCGGCGCCGGTCAGCACCACGTGCTCCACCGACCCGTCGGCCGCCCACGCCTCCAGCGCCTCGCGGACGGCGCCGATCATGCCGTGCGTCAGCGAGTTGAGCGCCCGCGGGCGGTCCAGCACGACCCGCCCGGCCCGGCCGTCCGTGAATACCCGTACCTCTGCGCTCATCGGGCCCGCTCCCGTCCGTCCGTGTCCGCCATGGCACCGGACTCCCGGTGCCGCCTCCGGACGATCTTCCGGCGCCGACCGCCGTCACCGCAAGGGAGCCCGGCCGGGTGCCATCATGGGACCTTCGCACGGGGTGGGGACCGAGGGGGCGGAATGGACGACGGCCGTGGGGACGGGCCGGCACGCACGGCGCTGCTGATCGGGGTCGGCGACGCCCCCGCCGCCGCGCACTGCCTCCCGTCGCTGGCCGAGCCGGTCACGGCGGACCTCGGCGCCCTGGAAGCGGCCCTGCTCGCCGCCGGCTACGAGGTCGAGACCCTGCGCGACCCCACCCGCAACGCGATCACCGACCGGATCACCGCGGTCTCGCGCACCGCACCGCCCGGCAGCACCCTGCTGCTCCACTACACCGGGCACGGCGTCCGGATCGGCGACTCCGACTACCTGGTGCCCGCCGACGGCCGGGCACCGCAGGACGACCCCGCGGGCTGGGACCAGCCGTACATCACGGAGTCGCTCCTCGACGCCGACATCAGCCGGTACCTAGCCGCCTGTCGGGCCGGCACCGTCCTGTGGCTGATCGACGCCTGCCGCGCGCCCGAAGCCGACGGCGCCTGGGAGTTCGGCACCCGGATCGTCCACGGGCCGCCCGGCGGGGGCTTCGTGGTGGCGACCGGGTGCGAGCCGGGCGGACGCAGCACCTGCACGGAGAACGGCAGCCACTTCACCGGCGCCCTCGCGGAGGCGTTCGGCCCGCTGACCGAGGCGTCCACGGTCGACGAGGTGCTGCAGACCGCCGCACGGCTCACCGGACACCGCAGCAGGCACCGGCAGAGCGTCCGCATCCACTACGGGACGGACCTGGAGGCCCGGACCCGCGCCACCGTGGTGACCAGCGGCCGCCGGCTGCTGGAGTCCTGGCGCGAGGCCGTGACCGAGCCCGCCCTGTGGGCACACGTCCCGCCCGCCGGAGCCGGCAGCGTCCCGGCCTTCCAGGAATGCCTGGCCGCACTCGTGGAGACGGTCGGCCGCCAGGTGGACCACGCGCAACGGCGGATGCCCGACCCCTGGGCCGACGACGACTTCCCGGTGCGGCTGCTGCGCGACCGCCTGCCCCGGCTGCTGCCCAAGGAGACCGAACTCTCCGCACTCGAGGTCACCGCGCTGATCGCCGGCGTCCTCCTGCACGAGGCGGCCCGGGCGGACCGGCTCAGCCAGGCACGCGAGTTCCGCCCGCGGCTCACCCACCACCAGCCGGACGGCGGCGACCACCGCCGGCACTACGAGCAGCTGCTCGACCGCTTCCCGCAGACCGCCGACAAGCTGCGCCACTACGCGTGGTGGGACGGTCCCTCCGACGGCCTCGAAGCCGCGATGCTCTGGCTGGTCCACCGCTGGATCTCCGAGCGGTTCGAGATCGACGAGCACCCGGTGCCCGCGGCCCCGGCCGACTCCTTCGCCGCCGCCCTGCTGGGCGCCGGCAGCCCGGGCACGTCCGGCCGCGCCGAGGAACTCGCGGCCGTCCTCCGCGAGGTCGCCGCGGGCCCCGCGCTCGGTGTGCCGGCGGACGGCCCGCGCCGGCCGTCCACCGACCGCTACGCGGTGCGCGGCGAGACCCACCGGCTCCGGGCCCGCCCGCTCGCCGCCCTGCTCCGCGTCGCCGCGCTGCTGGCGCTCGACGCGCGCGCCCTCCCCGACGTCGTCCTGGAACACCTGGCCGTGTCCGACCCCGTCCACCCGGGCCGGGTGACCGCACTCTTCCGGTCGGACGTGCTCTGGCAGTCCGAGGACGGCGGGCCCGCGGGCGGCACCCTCCACCTGGACGCGCTCTGCCCGCACCCCGCGGTCCACTCCGCACTGGGCACGCTCGTCGAGGACGCGGACGAGACCTCCTGCGCGCTCCGGGAACTCGCCCGGCAGTGGCCCGGCCCGGAAGCCGAGCTGCTGGCGGGCCTGCCGCAGCGCATCACCGACCGCGGCCTGCGGCCCGACGAGAACGGCGGCCGGCGCGCCTACGACGTGCCGCTGCTCCGGTTCTCGCTGGCCCAGACCGAGGTCCGCCGGCTGCTGATGGGCGAGGACCTCTACGACGGCAAGCCCGAACTGGCCCTGCGCGAGCTGTACCAGAACGCGATGGACGCCTGCCGCTACCGGAAGATGCGCGAGACGTACCTGCACGGCCGCGGGCTCAGCACCGGCGGGTGGGACGGCACGATCCGGTTCACGACGGGGGAGGACGCCCGGGGCCGCTGGGTCGAGTGCCGCGACAACGGCGTCGGCATGACGGTCGACCAGCTGAAGAGCACCTTCACCCGGGCCGGCAGCCGTTTCGAGCAGTCGCGGGAGTTCCGGTGGGAACAGGCGGCCTGGCTCCGGCACGACCGCTCGCTGCGGCTCTACCCCAACAGCCGGTTCGGCATCGGCGTCTTCAGCTACTTCATGCTGGCGGACGAGATGACGGTCGTCACCCGCCCGGTCGGTCCCGACGGCCGCCCGGGGCCGAAGGCGCTCCGGGTCGAGATCCCCGGCAGCGGCAGCCTGTTCCGCATCCAGGAGGTCGACGGCACCGCCGGAGAGGCGCTCCCCGGCGGGGGCACGGCCGTGCGGCTCTACCTCAAGCGCCCCCGCCTGCTGCGCGGAGACGCCGTCCTGAACCTGCTGCGCTCGCTGGTCCACGTGAGCGAGTTCCGGCTGGAGGTGACGGACGGGGCCGGAACGGTCCACGGGTGGGAACCGGGGGTCCTCCGGTCCGGCGGCCTGATCGAGGCGGGAACGGCGGTGGAGGCGGTACCGGGGACCCTGTGGTGGGTCCACGGGAAAGGCGCCGTCCTCTGCGACGGAATCGCCGCCGACAAGCGCCCGTTCGGCTACGTGCTCAACCTCACCGGCCCGAACGCCGCCCGGCTGAGCGTCAACCGGCAGAAGATCGAGGCGTACGACCTCGGCTGGGAGGCCGGGCAGTGGCGCCTGGGAGCCGCCGCCCTGGCCGGCTGGCCGGCCCTGGACCTCGACTGGCTCCACGAGCTCGAGGCTGCCAACCTGCGCGCAGCGCGGACGGTCTGGGGCGAGCTGCGCGGCCAGGGCATACAGGTCAAGGACGCGCACGGCACGACCTCCTCCCTCGACGAGGTCGGCTGGTTCACCACCGAGGGCATCCGTGTCGCTGACCTGCCGCATCACGTGCGTACCTGGCGGGCCAGGGCTCTGGGCATGGAGCCGGGGAGCTATCCGGGCAAGCGTGATGCCGCGCCGACGTCCATCGAGGGCTACCCGGTTCCGGAGCCGGGCTGCGCCGCCGCCGCTGTACGGGTCGACGAGGACTGGCGCTCCGTGGTGCGTGTGGCCCACGAACAGGACCGCACGGTCGCCGAAGTCCTCGGCGCGGTCCGCGGCCTGCGGATCATTCACCCCTCGTTGGCGGTGCCGGCCGTCCGTGCGGGGGACTTCCACTGGATCCCCGACTACCTGGACCGGTCCATCCTGATCGGCCTGAGCCCGAGAGACCCAGGGTTCGCCGTCGAGAGAGGCAATGACTACCGCCATGCCCCCCAGGACCTGCGAGGTCTCGTCCGGGCGTCCGCCGGACGGAGTGACCCGCTCGGACAGCTGGCGGAACACTGCGCCCGCTACGCCCCCTTCCTGCACAAGCCCCTCGGAGAGGCGCCCGAGCACCACCGGGACCACGTCTGCGCCGAGAGCGAGCTGGCGCTGCTGTACGTCCACAGGGACGGCCGTGACTGGCGTCCGGTGGCGGGCGCGTGGGACGTCGCGGAGGTCTGCGACACGCTCGGCATCGCCGCGGCGGAGGCCTCGCAGCGGCTGGCCCGCTTCGCCTGGCTGGGCTGGCACACCCCGGACCCGGAGATGGTCGACCGGTGGCGGGCCCTGCCGTCCGATCTGCGCGGCATCCTCAAGGACTACCGCGTGCGAGCGGACGACGGTCGCCAGGAGGTGCCCTGGGCGGCCACCATCGGCCTCGCCGCCGAGTGGGAGATCCCGCTGACCGAGGCGGACAGGGTCCTGGCGGACATCGCCGGCCACCTCGGCCTCTCTCACCGGCGGAAGTACTCCGACGGCTGCCCCGGGTACGAGCTCATGCCCGAGTCCGGCACCGCGGAGCTCGCCTTGGCGCTCCACCGGGTCGGCATCCGGCTGGAGAACGGAGTCTCGCTCCGCGACCTGGCCTTCGGCCTCCCCGACAGGACGTCGTGGGACGAGGCGGCCTTCGCCGTGGACGAGCTGCGCGAGGCGGGGGTGAACCTCCCCGATGCCGGGCAGCTTCTGACGGCCTGGGACGACCTGCCGGTGCCGAGCCGCTATGCGTTCTCCGGCCGCGACCCCTCGTTCTCCGGTGCGGACTACCCGGTGCCGCCGTCCCCGGCCGTGCTGTTCACCGGCAGCAGCGCGCTGCAGGACGGTCTGTCGTACCTCTGGGACACGGCGCGCAGGGACGTCCGACGGCTCGGCCTGCCGGCGGAACTCGCGCCGCCACCGCTGCCGACCGCCCTGAAGGACTTCCGTCCGACCAGGGCGCAGGTCGCGGCGCTCGTCGACCTGGGCGAGGAGGACGACGAGTTGGACGGGGAGTGGTTCGAGAGCCCGACGTGGGCGCCGCTGACGGCCACGCGGTTGAGCGTCTACGCCCACGACCGGCACCTCGGCCCGCGCGCCGCCTACGGAGAGCTGGCGCCGCTGCGCGGGATCGGGGCACTGGTGCCCGAGCTCGCGCCGGACGTCCTCGCCGGGCTGCCCGACGCCGTGCCGACCGCCCGCGACCTCCTGGCGGCCGGCAAGGAGTACCGGGTGTCCGAGCCCGGTGGGCCGCTGGTCCCGCTGGACCTGGTGAGCATCGCCGGACGACTCGGCGAGCCGCTCGCCCGCACCTGGCGGCGGATCGCCCCGTACCTGCCGCTGGAGGCGGCGCCGCCGCAGATCGACGCCGACCGTGTGCCGGACGTGCTGCCGCTCTGGCAGGACCTGGCGGTCCTCTCCGAGGGCCTGGACGGCCGGCTCCCCGCCGCGGGCCGACAGGTCACGCCCGAGCGGCTGGCGTTCGCCGCCGACGGGGTCGGGGAGTCGGCCGGCTGGGTGCGGGCCCGGCTCGCGCAGTACGCCGACCTGTTCGGGCTGGAGCTGCCTCCCGCGGCCGGCCCCGAGGACGAAACCGATACCGAGGAGGAGCAGCAGTGACCTCACCCCTGCCATCCGCGTCACCCCCGCCGACCCAGCCGTCCCCGCCGGCCCCGTCGGCCCCGGCGCACGAGCATGCGCTGGCCTACGCGGAGGATGACCTCGGCGAGACCCCGGCCGCCGGCTTCTCGCAGCAGCCGTCCCCGGACGGCCGCGCGGTGGTGGTGGAGGGCACCTGCCCGCGCTGCCACGGACACACCGTCACCCGGTTCCCCCTCGGCCTGCCGGGCACCGGCACGAAGGGCCTGTTCGACGTGCTGACCGGGCGCGGCGCTGCGGCCGCCGACGAGGACCCGCTGGCCGGTGAGGTGCACTTCTGCGAGTGCGGGCACGCGCACCCGCAGCTTCCGGCGGACGCCGTGTTCGTCGGCTGCGGAGCGAGCTGGCGGATCAAGCCGTGAGCGCGCGTTCCGACCGCAGGTGGGCCGAGCTCGCCCGGGAACTGGAGTTCACCCGGCTGCCGGAACTGCGCCGCCAGGCCGAGGGCTGGCGCAACGGGCTGGCCGGCCTCACCGCCCTGCTGGCCGTCCTCGGCCTGCTGAAGGGGCGCGACAGTCTGGACGACCTGCCCGCGTGGGCGCGCACCACCGCGACCGGCCTGCTGGTCTCGGCGTTCCTGCTGCTGCTGGCGGGCTCGCTGCTGGCGGTCCGGGCCGCACACGGGGTACCGGGACCGGAGATCGTCCTCGGAGGGCAGGCGCTCCGCCGGTGGACCGAGGCCGAGGCCACCCGGGTGACCCGTGCACTCGCCAGGGCCGCCGTCTGCTGCGGCCTCGGGCTTCTGCTGGTCGTGGGCGCGCTCGCGCTGGCGTGGAGCGCCACGGAGCCCGCGGCGAAGCACCTGGTGCGGCTGCGCACGGTGACCGGGGAGGTGTGCGGTGAACTGCTCTCCGCGGACCCGCAGCGGATCGTCGTGCGCGGCACGGACGGCGGGGCGGACGGCGGGGCGGACGGCGGGGCGGCGGGGACCGCGGTCCCGCAGGCTTCGCTGGTGAGCATGGAGCCGGTCGCCTCCTGCCCAGGCGGCTGACACCCGCTGGCGCCCGCTGACGCGCCCGGCAGACGCCGCTGACGCCCCCGGCAGACGCGTGGTGCCGGCCACCACCAGGGCAGCCGGCACCACACGACACCGAACGAACGGGGCCTACGAGCCGAACGGGGTCACGGCACGACCCGGCCGGTCACCTCGCCGAAGCCGATCACCGTGCCGTCGATGCCCGGGGCGGTGGCGGTGATGGTGACCTCGTCACCGTCCTCCAGGAAGGTGCGCGCGCTGCCGTCGGCCAGCTTGAGCGGCTCCTCACCGTTCCAGGTGAGCTCGATCAGCGCACCCCGGGTGTCCGCCTCCGGACCGCTGACGGTGCCCGAGGCGAAGAAGTCCCCGGTGCGCAGCGAGGCGCCGTTGGCGGTCATGTGGGTGAGCTGCTGCGCCGCCGTCCAGTACATCGTGGCGAACGGCGGCCGGGAGACCGGGTGGCCGTTCAGGCGGATCTCCATCGCGAGGTCCAGGCCCCAGGGCTCGCCGTTCCGGTCGTCCAGGTAGGGCAGCGGCTCGACGTCCCGGGCCGGCGGGGTGACCCGCGCGTGCTCGAGGGCGTCCAGCGGCACGATCCACGGCGAGACCGAGGTGGCGAAGGACTTGCCGAGGAACGGGCCGAGCGGCACGTACTCCCAGGCCTGGATGTCGCGCGCGGACCAGTCGTTGACCAGGCAGACGCCGAACACGTGCTCGCGGAAGGCGTCCAGGGTGACCGGGGTGCCGAGGGTCGACGGGGTTCCGACGACGAAGCCGACCTCCGCCTCGATGTCCAGGCGGCGGGTCGGGCCGAAGGACGGCACCGCGTCGGCCGGCGCTTTGCGCTGCCCGTGCGGGCGGACCACCGGGGTGCCGGAGACCACCACCGTGCCGGCCCGGCCGTGGTAACCGATCGGCAGGTGCTTCCAGTTGGGGGTGAGCGGGTCCGAGCCGGGGCGGAAGATCCGGCCCAGGTTGGTGGCGTGGTGCTCGGAGGCGTAGAAGTCGACGTAGTCGGCGACCTCGAACGGCAGGTGCAGCTCGACCTCGGCCACCGGCAGCAGCAGCGGCGAGAGCGCGTCCCGGAAGGACTCGTCGGTGAGCCAGCGGGTCAGCGCGGTGCGGACCTCGGTCCAGACCGGACGGCCCGCGCCCAGCAGCGGGTTGAGCGTGTCGGCGTCCAGCAGGACGGACGGTTCCCCGGCGGCGCGGGCGGCGGCCCCGGCGTCGAGGACGAACTCCCCGATCCGGACGCCGATCCGGCGCCGGCCCGGCCGGTCGGCCGCGGTGAAGACGCCGTACGGCAGGTTGTGCACGCCGAACGGCGAGTCCTGGGCGCTGGCGAGCCAGCTGCGGGGGGTGGTCAACGGTCCTCCTGGGAGAGCTGGTCGGGCGACAGCAGGCCGAGGGCGGCCAGGTCGTCCAGGGGTTCGGCGATGCTGCAGGTGCCGAACGCGGTGAACGAGTTCCGGATCACCGTAACCTGATGCCCGGTCAGCTCGCGGACCGCCTTGGCCAGGACCTCGCCCGAACGCTCCGCCAGCACCTCGGCGGCGGCCGCGCGGTCGGTCTCCTGGGCGGCCAGCAGCACGTTCAGGAAGCCGTGGTGCTCGAATCCGGTGACCGGGTCGGTGTGCCGGACGGCGTGGTGCAGGCCGGCGGTGCACTTGTACGGCAGTCCGCGCTGCGCGCAGCCGGTGAGGAAGCCGGCCAGCTCCTCCTCGCCGGGGAAGGCGCCGGCCACCACCCCGCCGGTGCGGAACTTGGCCCGGTACGGGCTGTCGACCAGCACGTCCAGCGCCTCGTCCAGGGCGTCGCCGTGCAACAGTTCGCGCGGCAGTTCGACGGCGGCCGGGACGTCCGGCGGCAGCAGCAGGTCGAGCGCGGCCACCGCCTCGCGGGCGTCCCGGGTGGCGAGTTCGACGCCGGCCACCTCGAACGGTGCGGCGGCGGCGAGTGCCGGGCCGAGCTCGGCACTGCCCCCCGGCAGGACGAGCCCGACCCGGAGGCCGGCGTCGGCGACGCCGGACAGTTCGCCCAGCCGGCCCGCTCCGCAGAGGAACGGGCCGACCGCGGCGGCGTACCACGCGGAGCGGTGCGCGCGGTGCGCCGGTACCGCCTCGGCGACCGGCAGGTTCCCCGGCGGGAACACGGCGGCGTCGTCGAAGAGGCCTTGGAAGAGCACGGGGATTCCCGTGCTGCGGGCTCCGGCGCCGGACGCGGCGAGCGCGCCGGACTGGCCGGAAGCGCCGGACGGGGGGACGGTGCTCACCGCTGCGGCCCCCGGCCCGCCCAGGTCCAGGCGTAGTTGGAGTCCTCGCTGGCCCGGCCGCCCTCGCCCAGCTCCAGCGGTCGGAAGGTGTCCACCATGACGGCGAGCTCGTCGAAGAACTCCACGCCGATGCTGCGCTCGTACGCGCCCGGCTGCGGGCCGTGGGTGTGGCCGCCCGGGTGCAGGGAGATGGAACCCTGGCCGATCCCGGAGCCCTTGCGGGCCGCGTAGTCGCCGCCGCAGTAGAACATGACCTCGTCGCTGTCCACGTTGGAGTGGTAGTACGGGACGGGGATCGACAGCGGGTGGTAGTCCACCTTGCGGGGCACGAAGTTGCAGATCACGAACCCGTTGCCCTCGAACACCTGGTGCGCGGGCGGCGGCTGGTGGATCCGGCCGGTGATCGGCTCGTAGTCCCGGATGTTGAACGCGTACGGGTAGAGGCAGCCGTCCCAGCCGACCACGTCGAACGGGTGGTGCGGCACGGTGTACCGGGTGCCCGAAATCCCGTTCGGGCCACGGTGCTTGACCAGCACGTCGACGTCGCCGGCGTCGTCCACCAGCAGCGGGCCGACCGGGCCGCGCAGGTCCCGCTCGCAGTACGGCGCGTGCTCCAGCAGCTGCCCGTACTTGGACAGGAAGCGCTTCACCGGGGTGATGTGGCTGTTCGCCTCGATGCAGTAGGCGCGCAGCGGCTCGTCACCGGAGGGCACCCAGCGGTGCGTGGTGGCGCGCGGGATGACCACGTAGTCGCCCTGGCCGACCTCGATCGAGCCGAAGACCGTCTCCACCGTGCCCGCGCCGGACTCCACGTACACGCACTCGTCGCCGAGTCCGTTGCGGTAGAGCTCGCTCGGGGCCCCGGCGGCGACGTACGAGATCCGCACGTCGCCGTTGCCGAGGACCAGACGGCGGCCGGTCACGACGTCCGCGGACTTCCACTCCTGGCCCGCGAACAGCTCGTGCAGCTTGAGGTGGCGGGGGAGCAGGGGATGGTTGGGCACCGTCGACTGGTCCGGCAGCTCCCACGGCACCGCGTCGACGACGGCCGACGGGATGCCCCGGTGGTAGAGCAGCGAGGAGTCCGAGGAGAACCCCTCCTCGCCCATCAACTCCTCGTAGTACAGCCCGCCTTCGGGTGTGCGGTGCTGGGTGTGCCGCTTGGGCGGGATGCTGCCCAGCTGCCGGTAGTACGCCATCTCCCTGCTCCTCCTCGACCGTGCTCAGCCGACCGTGCTCACAGTTCCCCGACGCTCACAGGTTGCCGCGGGCGTCCTGCTCGCGCTCGATCGCCTCGAACAGCGCCTTGAAGTTGCCCTTGCCGAAGCCCAGCGAACCGTGCCGCTCGATGAACTCGTAGAACACGGTGGGCCGGTCGCCGATCGGCTTGGTGAAGATCTGCAGCAGGTAGCCGTCCTCGTCGCGGTCGACCAGGATGCCGCGCTTCTTCAGCTCGTCGATCTCGACCCGGACCTTGCCGATCCGCTCCCGCAGCTCCGGGTCGTCGTAGTACGAGTCCGGGGTGTTGAGGAACTCCACGCCGCGCGAACGCAGCACGTCCACGGTGGTGAGGATGTCGTTGGTGGCGAGCGCCATGTGCTGGCAGCCGGGGCCGGTGTAGAACTCGAGGTACTCGTCGATCTGCGACTTCTTCTTGGCGATGGCCGGCTCGTTGAGCGGGAACTTCACCCGGTGGTTGCCGCTGGCGACGACCTTGGACATCAGGGCGGAGTAGTCGGTGGCGATGTCGTCGCCGACGAACTCGGCCATGTTCACGAAGCCCATGACCCGGTTGTAGAACGAGACCCACTCGTCCATCTTGCCGAGCTCGACGTTGCCGACCGCGTGGTCGAGGGCCTGGAACAGGCGCTTCGGCGAGCCCGCCGGGTGCTTGACCTTGCTCTCGGCGGCGATGTAGCCCGGCAGGTAGGGGCCGTGGTAGCGGGAGCGGTCGATCAGGGTGTGCCGGGTCTCGCCGTAGGTGGCGATCGCCGCGCGGCGCACGGTGCCGTTCTCGTCCGAGACGTCGTTCGGCTCCTCCAGGACGGTGGCGCCGGTCGCACGGGCGTGCTCGATGCACTTGTCGACGTCCGGGACCTCCAGGGCCAGGTCGACGACGCCGTCGCCGTGCCGGCGGTGGTGGTCCAGCAGCGGGCTGTCCGGCAGGACGCCGCCCTTGATCACGAAGCGGCAGGAGCCGGAGCGGAGGACGAAGGCCTTGCGGTCGCGGCGGCCGGTCTCCGGGCCGGAGTAGGCGACCAGCTCCATGCCGAACACGGCCTGGTAGAACTGCGCCGTCTGGGTGGCGTTGCCGACCACGAAGACGACCGCGTCCTGGGCGGTCACGGGGAACGGGTCGGTGGCCGGGTCGTGCTCGACGAGGCCGACGAGGCGGCGCAGCTGGTCGGCGTCGAGGCCGGCCTCGCGCTCCTCGGGGGTCAGCTCAAGGGCGTGGGACTGCGGGGTCATCGGTCGTTCCTCCACTTTGGGCCTCGGCTCTGAGGCGTCCGCTTGAGGCGGCCGCGCCGCAACGGGGTGGGCGGCGGTGCGGCTGAGCGGAGAGCTTGCTCCTGTCGGGCTGGTTGGGCAACAGGTCGGGATTTCACTGTTCAATGTGTACAAGCTGGTCAGAAAATCCCGGATCCGGCTGCACAAATTGTGCGGCCGAGGGGGCGGCGTCGCAGGTCAGCCCGGGGGTGGGCCTGCGGGCGACACGGCCCGGGTCGTCGGTCGCGTCGTCGGTCCTGGTCGTCGGTCCTGGTCGTCGGTCGGGTCGTCGGTCCTGGTCACGTCGGCTCGCCGGTGGTGCCCGGTCCGGGGTCCGGGAGGTACTGCAGGAACCAGTCGCGGGCCAGCTCGGAGACCCGGTCCAGGGTGCCCGGCTCCTCGAACAGGTGGCCCGCGTGCGGCACTACCGCCAGTTCACTCTCGCAGCGCAGGCGGCTCCGCGCCTGCCGGTTCAGGTCGATCACGACGCCGTCCCGGCCGCCGACCACCAGCAGCGTCGGCGCGGTGACCTCGGCCAGCCGTTCCGGACCGGCGAGATCGGGCCGGCCGCCCCGGGACACCACGGCGCGCACCGCCCCGCCCAGCCGGGCGGCCGTCCAGAGCGCGGCGGCGGCCCCGGTACTGGCGCCGAACAGCCCGACCGGGAGGTCACGGACCTCCGGGTGGCCCGGGAGGTGCTGCGCGACGGCGGTGAGGCGGGCACCGAGCAGGCCGACGTCGAAGACGTTGCGCCGGTCCGGCTCCTCGGCCTCGGTGAGCAGGTCGAAGAGCAGCGTCGCCAGGCCCGACCGGTTGAGGTGTTCGGCCACGTGGCGGTTGCGCGGACTGTGCCGGCTGCTGCCGCTGCCGTGCGCGAACACCACCACGCCCACCGCCCCCGCCGGGACGGTCAGCCGGCCCGCCAGCCGGACGCCGGCGGCCGGGACGGTCAGCTCACGGTCCACCTCGGCGGGGACGCGGGTCCGCTCGCCGTGGGCCTCGGCGAGCAGCCGCAGCACCTCGTCGTCGCCGGTCTGCGAGAAGTCGCTGTAGAACTCGCCGATCGCGAAGAACGGCGACGGCGTACCCACGCAGACCAGCTCGTCGGCGACCCCGTAGAGCCGCTCGGTCCAGTCCCGGGGCGCCACCGGGACGGCCAGGACCACCCGGGCCGCGCCCCTGGCCCGGACGATCAGGCAGGCCGCCCGGGCGGTGGAGCCGGTCGCGATGCCGTCGTCGACCACGACCACGTCCCGGCCGCGCAGGTCGGCGGGCGGACGGCCGCCCCGGTAACGGCGGGCCCGCCGCTCCAGCTCGGCGCGCTCCTGCCGCTCCACCCGGGCGAGCTGCTCGTCGGTGATGCCGGCGATCCGCATCACCTGGTCGTTCAGCACCCGGACGCCGTCCTCGCCGATCGCGCCCATGCCCAGCTCGGGCTGGTAGGGCACGCCGAGCTTGCGGATCACGCAGATGTCGAGCGGGGCGTCGAGCTCGGCCGCCACCTCGGCGGCCACCGGGACGCCGCCGCGCGGCAGCGCGACCACGACGGTGCCGGGGCCGCGCAGGTGGCCCAGGTGAGCGGCCAGCCGGCGGCCGGCCTCGGTGCGGTTGGCGAAGTGGGTACCGGTGACGTGCATGGCGCGGCCTCCGAGTTCCACCGTACGTCGGCCGTCCGCCGGCCGGGCGGGGGTGGGGCGAGGGCCGGGCGGGGGCGGGTCGCGCCGGGGGCGGGGGCCGGGGGCCGGGGTGCGGTCGAGGTGAGGCTGGGGCGGGCTCTGCGCCGGGGCCGTGTGGGCGCCCGGGCCCGCGGCGGGGCCGGGACGTGGATGGGCCCGGCCGCCCGTGCGTCCGGGACAGCGGGCGCCGGAACGTGGTGGTCACATCGCCGGGCGGCACCGGCCCCCGGTCCGGCCCGCCCGGTCAGGCACGGCCGGCCCCGGCATCCGAGCAGAAGGAGCCACGCGTGACCATCCCCAGCCCGCACCACCCGCACGCCGCACCCACAGGCCCCGGCGGCTCCGCCCTCGCCGACGGCCCCGTCGGCCACGGCCTGTACGCCACCGGCGATCCGGTCACCGGCTGGACGGTCGCCACCGCGCTGCCCGTCCGCTACCAGGTCCGCTTCGTCCCCGGCGTGCTGGAGCCGGGCGATCCCGCCCTGGCCCGGGCCGGCGGGCCGCCCGGCCGACGGCTGGTCGTCGTCGAGGCCCGCGTCCACGAGCTGTACGGCGACCGGCTCCACCACTACTTCCTCGCCCAGGGCGTCGAGTACGAGACGCTGGTCCTGCCCGCGCACGAGCAGGTGAAGACCATGGACTCGGTGTTCCGGGTCGCCGACCGGATGGACTCCTTCGGCATCTCCCGGCGCGGCGAACCCGTGATCGCGATCGGCGGCGGCGTCCTGACCGACGTCGTCGGCCTCGCCTGCAGCCTCTACCGGCGCTCGACGCCGTTCGTCCGGGTGCCGACCACGCTGATCGGCCTGGTCGACGCGGGCGTCGGCGCCAAGACCGGCGTCAACCACGGCCGGCACAAGAACCGGCTCGGCACCTACCACCCGGCCGTCGACACCCTGCTCGACCCGGCCTTCCTCGCCACCCTGGACCGCCGGCACCTCGGGAACGGGCTCGCCGAGATCCTCAAGGTCGCGCTGATCAAGGACCGCAGGCTGTTCGAGCTCCTCGACGCGCACGGCCGCGAGCTGCTGGACGAACGGTTCCAGGGTCCGCACGACGGTACCGAGGTGCTGACCAGGGCGGTCGGCGGCATGCTCCAGGAACTGCAGCCCAACCTCTGGGAGCACCGCCTGGAGCGGCTGATGGACTACGGCCACTCGTTCAGCCCGACGGTCGAGATGCGCGCGCTGCCCGAACTCCTGCACGGCGAGGCGGTCTGCGTCGACATGGCGCTCACCACGGTGGTCGCCGAGCGGCGCGGACTGCTCGACGCGGAGCAGGCCGAGCGGATCCTCCGGCTGATGGGGCGGCTCGAACTGCCCGTCTGGCACCCGCTGATCGAGCCGGCGACGCTCGGCGAGGCGCTCGCCGACACGGTCCGCCACCGCGACGGCCGGCAGCGGCTGCCACTGCCGTCGGGGATCGGCGCAGGCGTGTTCGTCGACGACCTGACGGACCGTGAGCTCGCCTATGCGGCGCGGGTGTTGCGCCAGTGGTCGGCCGCGGTGCCGGCGCCGCGCGGACAGGCGGCAGGCGGCAAGCGCGACGGCCGTGGCGGCCTGGAGGGACGTGAGGTCCGTGCGTAGCGCGGTCGTGGTGGCGGACACCGGCTCGCCGGCGGACGTCTACGGTGTGCACGGCGCGGCCGGGGTCACCCAGTGGGCCTGCCTGGCCCGCCGCGCCGGGCTCACCGGGGCCTGGGAGGCCGTCGAATGGGCGCGCATCCCGGCCGGCGGGGTCAGCGGGGAACACCTCCACACCCGCACGCGGGAGGTCTACGTGCTGCTCGTCGGGCACGGCGAGATCACCCTCGACGGCCGCCCGTACGCCGTCGGCGCCGGTGATGCGGTGCTGACGGCCGTCGGCACCCGGCACGGCCTGCGCAACCTCGGGGCGGACGCGCTGGAGTGGCTGGTGATCGAGCTGCCCGCGGCGGACGGCCCCACCCCGGTCGGCAGCACCGTGATCCGCGAGCTGCGGCGGACCGGCCCGGTGGACCCGTCCGCCGTCATCGGCGGCCCGCTGCGCCTTCTGCGTGTAGCCCGGCTGGACCCCGGCGAGCGGACCGGCCACGCCGCCGACGGCGTCGAGCACACGCTCTTCGTCACGGCCGGCGGCGGCCGGGCCGCCGCCGGGGCGGTGCGGCTGCCGCTGCGACCGGGGACGGCGATCACCCTGCCCCTGGGCAGCAAGGTGGACCTGGCGGCCGGCCCCGAGGGGCTCGAGTACGTGCATGCGGAGCTGGACGTGGCGGGGGCGGGGGCGGGGGCACCGGCGCCGGGGGCGTCGGTGTCGCGTGCCGGGGTGGCGGGAGGTGGTTCGCGATGATCGTCGCCAGCGCCGCCCGGCCCCAGCTGCTGCTCGGGCCGGGCAACCAGCGCATCCGCACCCGCTGCCTGGTCCGCCGCGGCATGCTCCACAGCGAGTGCGAGTCGGTCGACCACATCCGGCTCGGCCCGGGCACCTGCTACGACCTCACCGGACGCGACGGCACCGAGGCCGCCTGGTACGTGCTCCGGGGGACGGTCACAGTGATCGACTGCCCCGAACAGCCGCACCGCCCACTCGGGCGAGGTGCCCTGCTGCTCGCCCCGCGCGGGCAGGACGTCCACCTGCACGGCGGACCGCTCGGCACGGAGCTGCTGTGCGTCACCGTCCTGCCGGCGGAGGTGAGCGGCAGGCTGCCGGCTCGCCGGCCGGAGGTGGGGTGACCGGGGGCGGAGAGTCGGCGACTGACTGACGGCCACACGCGAACAGATGTCAGCGAACAGATGACAGATGACAACTTTCATCATCTGTCATCTGTTCGCTGACATCTGTTTCCCGTCGGTCCCGTCGGTCCCCGCCCGTCCCCGCCCGTCCCCGCCCGTCCCGGTCGGTCCCGGCGCGCACCGGGACC
>NZ_JBEYVJ010000167.1:0-15955 GCF_040643935.1 Kitasatospora sp. NPDC047058
GCCGCGATCATCGCGCGGACCTGTTCCAGCGGGAACGAGCAGGAGATCAGCGCCTTGGCCAACTCCTCCCCGCCGCCGAGGACACCCCCGCGGCGGGAGCTCCGCGGACCGGCGCGGGGCGGGCGTCGGCGGCGGGTCCCGGTCCCCGGGCGGAGGCGGCGGAGGCGATCCGCCGGCGCGCGGGCTTCTGGGCCACCCTGGCGGGCCACCAGGACCGCGCCTGCCGGCTGGAGATCACCACCGAGCCGACGCCCGTCCAGCTCCCCGCGGACGACCTCACGGCGGTGATCGACGCGCTGGTCGGCAACGTCTTCCGGCACACCCCGCCCGGGACCGCGTTCGCCGTCCGGGTGGAGCGCACCGCGCAGAGCGTCGAACTCACCGTGGAGGACGCCGGCCCCGGTATCGACGACCCGGACGGCGCCCTGGCCCGCGGCGCCAGCACCGGCTCCACCGGCCTCGGCCTGGACATCGCCCGCCGCGCCGCCACGGCCACGGCCGGCGGCCTGCGGATCGACCGCGGCCGGCTCGGCGGCGCCCGGATCACCCTCTCCCTCGGCCTCGCCGCCGCCGACCCCACCGCCGGCCCCGGCCGCCGCACCCGCCGCCACAGCCGTCACAGCCCGTCCCGCTGACGGCGCGCGTCCGGCCTGCGGCGCGCGCCCCGCTGACGGCGCACGTCCTGCCGACGGCGAACGCCCCGGTCCGGGAACGGCGAGCGGTCGGATGGTTCGGCGGCGGAGAGGCGTACGTCACATCCGCCGGGATGTCACAGCCGGACGGGGTGCGTCGTCCTATGGGCAACACCGGACACCGAACAAGGAGTGCACGATGGAACCCCGTCTGAACCCCCTCACCAACCCGGTCGCCGCCAAGTTCGGCAAGTACCTCGTCGCGGCGAACAAGGTCGTCGCCGACTCGACGCTGCCCGCCACGACGGCGGAACTGGTGAAGCTGCGGGCCAGCCAGATCAACGGCTGCGGATTCTGCGTCGACATGCACACCAAGGACCTCGCGCACATCGGGGACAGCGCGACGCGCATCAACCTGGTCGCCGCCTGGCGGGAGGCCACGGTGTTCACCGACGCCGAGCGCGCCGCGCTGGAGCTGGCGGAGCAGGGCACCCGGATCGCCGACGGGGCCGGCGGGGTCTCGGACGAGGCCTGGGAGAACGCCGCCAAGTACTACGACGAGGACCAGCTCGCGGCCCTCGTGTGCACCATCGCCGTCATCAACGCCTTCAACCGCGGCAACGTCATCCTCCAGCAGCCGGCCGGCGACTACCGGCCCGGCCAGTTCGAGTAACCGTTTGGGCGACGGGAGCCGGGAGCCGGGCGGCGGGCGGCGGGCGGCGCTCCACGCTCCCCGGCGGACGGATGCGGGCCCTGCGCCACGGGGGCGGGGCCGCGTCCTCCTCCTGACGGTCCGACAGCAGCCGCTCGTGTCGGGCCGGTTGCCCGGTGATTGTCGGACCCCCGCGGCACAATCCCCCCCATGGAGAAACCTGCGATCGTCTCGGCCGAGGAGTGGCAGCTCGCGCGCGAGGAGCTGCTCAAGGCCGAGAAGGAACTGACCCGTGCCCAGGACGCGCTCGCGGCACGCCGCCGTCGGCTGCCGATGGTCGAGTTCGCCACCGACTACGCCTTCGACACCCCGAGCGGGACGAAGAACCTGCTCGACCTGTTCGAGGGCCGGAGCCAGCTCGTCGTCTACCAGTTCATGGACCGCGGGCCGGACCACGTCTGCCCCGGCTGCACCGGCTTCACCCGGAACGTGCCGGTGCAGGCGCTGGACGGGCTGGCCGAGCGCGGCGTGACGTGGGTGACGGTGTCGGACATGCCGCTCGCGCAGATCCGGGCGCTCAAGGAGCGGATGGGCTGGGCGCTGCCGTTCGTCTCGTCGCACGGCACCTCGTTCGCCGAGGACACCAGCGCCGGCGGCGGCTTCCTGCTGAGCGTGTTCCTGCGCGACGGTGACCACGTCTACCGGACGTACAGCACGTACTCGCGCGGGGTGGACCGACTGGTCTTCCACAACAGCGTCTTCGACCTCACCCCGTACGGCCGCCAGGAGGACTGGGAGGACTCCCCGGCCGGCTGGCCGCAGCGGCCCACCTACGGGTGACCGCGGCCCCCGCCGGGGCCGGCCCGCAGCCACCCGCTGCCGGCGCCCGTCGGTACGATCTGCCGGTCCGCCGCGCAGCGGGGTGGTGGTTGGACGGCGGCAGGACGGTCGGGGAGCGGATGGCGGCAGAGGCGGACGAGCGTGGTGAGCTGCCGCTGCCCGGGAACGAGGCGGCGGTCGGCGAACGACTCCGCCGGCGTGGCTGGCGGGCGGCCTTCACCGTCACGGAGATGGTGGACGACTGGGCGTGGCTCGTCGGCGCCGTCGAGCGCGGCTACGACGACTCGGTCGACGAATACGCCAACGACCTCTACTGCCGGAACTGGCTGCACGAGGCGTGGCTGCTGCTGGACGACCACATCGTGGCGATCCGCACTCCGCGGATCAGGGAACTGGACGAGCGGTTCCTCGCCGCCACGGTCGACGACGACGGACTGGCCCTCGGCCGCTTCCACGGGCTCCCGCACCCCGACCTGTGGTGGTGGCGACGGCACCCGCGCGTCCTCCTCGGAGACCTCGGCCGGTCCCTCCGTTCCGCCGGCGCCACCGGCACCTGACCCGGCCACCGCCTCGGGCGGACCCGGGTTCCGGACCGGCCTCACCCGCCTCGGGGTGCGCCGGGGCCGGGCGGTAGTGCCGCCGCCGGAGCGCGGCGGCAGCGCCGATCACGGGTGACGGCCTCTCAGATCCGGATTGAGACGGCCTCGAACGCCCTGTCCAGACAAGACGTCCTGTCAGTACGACGCCTACACCGCGCGCTACGGCACCGGCGCCGGCCGCGGCATCGAGCTGCGGTACAGCCCGTCCTGCCGGGCCGTCTGGGCGCGGGCGCTGGAGGGTGGCGCCGCTCAGCCGTCCTCCAGCACCGCCCGGATCACGTGCCGGGCGTTCTGCGCCATTGCGGGGTTCGTCGTCCGGTAGTACGGCAGCGCGATCAGCGCCTGGGAGAGCGTCCGTCCGCGGCCGCGGATCCAGGTGGCCTCGTCCACGGCCAGCGCCGAGCGGAAGACTCTCCTGGCGTCGGCCGGCAGCAGGTTCCACGCCGGGAACAGGTCGCAGGCCGGATCCCCCACCCCCGCGCACCCGAAGTCGATCACCGCGGCCAGCCTGCCGCCGTCGACCAGCAGGTTGCCCGGCATCAGGTCGCCGTGCAGCCACACCGGCGGCCCGTCCCAGTCCGGGGCGCGCAGCGTCTCCTCCCAGACGGCGAGCGCGGCGTCGCAGTCGACGCCTTCCTCGGGGATGCCGCGGAGCCGCCCGATCGCCGCCCGGGTCGACTCGTCGAGCGAGGCGACCGGTCCGCCCCGGTGGGCCTGCGGCGCGTCCGGCAGCGTGACGCTCCACATCGCCGCCACGAACCCGGCCAGGTCCTCGGCCAGCCGCACGGGCTCGCGCAGCGCGCCCGCCTCGGGCAGTTCCCCCGGCAGCCACCGGTACACCGACCACGGCCACGGATACCCCTCGGCGGGCTCCCCGGCCCCGAGCACCTCGGGAATGCGCGCGGGCAGGCGGGGCGCGAGGCGTGGCAGCCACACCTGCTCCATCGTCACGTCACCGGCCCCGCCTGCCACCAGCGGCAGCCTGACCACCATGTCGTCGCCCAGCCGGTACATGGCGTTGACCGTGCCGCCGGACGGCCAGCGCTCCACCGCCAGCCCCGCCCACTGCGGGAACCGGCCGGCGACCAACCGCCGGACGAGGCCGTCGTCAAGCGGGTGCATGCCGGGGTGCATCTGGCCGGTGCTCATGGACGACATCGGATCACCGGCTCCCGACGGGCGTCAATCGCCTTTTGCGCTCGGCGCCGGCGCGGGGCCCCGGCCGACCGCGGCCAGCAGTTCCAGCGGCAGCTCCTTGTCGCCCTGGCCGATGGTGAGCCCGAGCCAGCGGTCGCGGCCCGGGAGCGTCCACACCCACAGGGTGACGGCCAGCTGGCAGAGGGACCCGACCGGCTCGGGCGCGTCCGGTGTCCCCGCGTCCTCGTAGCCGGCCGTGAGGTAGGACCACAGGTCGACGTCCAGCGGATCACCCCAGCGGTCCGTGAACACCGCGACCAGACCGTCGAGGTGGGCGCTCATCGCGGCGTCGGCCTCGTGCATCGCCCGGCCGTCCTCGTCGTCCCAGAAGTCCCGGCTGTACCACAGGGTGCGCACGCGGTGGTCCGGGCCGGCGTGACCGGTCCGGTCGGCCTGTCTGCTCTCCGGGAAGGGCTGCGCGAGCATCTCGTCGATCACGGCGAGGTGCTCGTCGAGCACCGCACGCGAGCAGGCTCCGGACTCGGTGGTGGTCATGCGTGCACGGTAGAGGGACGCACTGACAACGCCCGGTGGGACGGAGGCGAGGGGTCAGTGGCAGATCTCCTGGCGCTGTCCGGCCAGGACGGCCCCGGCCAGGTCCGCGAGGGCACGGCGGCCGGGCTCCTCGTCCCCCGGGGGCCCGGGCCGGAGGGCGGGGTCCGACAGGACGGTGGCCAGGGCCGCCAGGTCCCGGGTGTCCGGGCAGTAGCCCACCACCGAGGCACTGCCGACACCGGTGACGACGCCCTGGTCGATCAGCTGCCGGACGCCGGGGGCGGTGTTGCTGGTCCCGGTCGGCCGGTCCGGGTCCTGACTGTAGATCAGGACGTGGACCAGCTGCCGGCCGTCCACCGAGATGTCGCAGGTGAGCTTGCCGTGCCCGCCCATCGCGTCGGAGGAGACGGTGCGCTGCTCGACGGCCGGGCGGTCCTTCGGCAGGAGCAGGCCGAGCGGGGTGTCGTGCGCCCGCGGCAGGCCGCAGAGCGTCTGCCGCAACTCGCCCTTCCAGAGGCCGGCGGCGAAGGTGGCGCCGGTCACGGCGGCGGCGACGGCGACGAGGCCGACCGCTCCGATCACCCGGCGGCGACGACGGCCGCCACCGCGCCGCGCGGGGGCGGGCGGCGCGGCTTCCACGTCCGCCCGGGTCTCCGGGGACTCCATGGTCACTGTTTCGGCCTCTCCGTCGCGGGGCTCCGGTGCAGCGGCCGCCCCCGAACATCTGCTCGGCGAAGCGTAGCGGCCGGGTCCGACGGCTGTGCTCCGGTGCGGCCGGGTCTGCCGGTGTCCGTGCTGGTACCCCTGCCGAACGGCAGGGGTACCGGCGGCCGGCCCGGTGGCAAGACCTGCCGATCGGCACTTGGGTGGCCTGCGGCCGGACGGCAGGCTGGAGCCGTCATCAGGACGACCCCTCCGGCCCCGGTCGGCGGGGCGCATCAGCCCGGCAGAGAAGGAAGTTCGCCATGTCCGTCACCGTCACCACCACCCGTACCAAGGCCCTCGGCGCGCTCGCCGCCGCGGCCGCGCTGATGGTCACCGTGGGAGGCTGCGCAGGATCCTCCGCCTCCGCCTCCGCCTCGGCGTCCGCGTCCAGCAGCGCCCCGGCCCCGTCGAGCGCATCGGCGGCGACGGCGAAGGCGACGACGGCGGCGGTCAACGGATCGGTGCGGATCGCCTACGCCTACTCGCCGGACGACGACATCCGGTTCAGCTTCGACGTGGACGCCGTGCCGTTCAGCCGGCCGCTGCCGGGTGCGCCGCAGGGCCTGCCCACCGATGCGCGCGGCACGGTGCGGATCTCGCACCACGTCGCGGCGCAGAACCGCACCGTGACCTCGGAGGGCGCCGTGGACTGTCTGGTGACGGGTGATCGGACGGCCTCGTTCACGGCGGTCATCACCAGGGCCGACCCGGAGGTCGCCGACAGCGTAGGCCAGCGACGCGGCTTCAGCGTCTACGACGGCGGCTCGCCCGGGCATCCCGACCGGGTCGGCTTCTCCTGGGGGGTCGCCAACATGGACACCGACGGCAACGGCCAGCCCGTGGAGGGCAAGGTGGGCACCTGCATGGCCCCGGCGCCCTTCGCCCCGGTCTCCTCCGGCGACCTGACCGTCCGCGCCGCCGAGCTGCCGCCCATACCGGCCGCCGCCCCGAGCACCCCGGGTACCCCGGGCGCCACGGGCACGGAGGCCGGCCGGTGACCGCCCGCGTGGACACCGGGTGGTCCTTCCTGTCGGAGTGCGTCGTTTCCAACTCCCATAGAAAGTTTAGGAGTTAAGGTGCGTCGCCGACGGCAGACATCGTGGTGACCCGGCCGTGGCCTGGCGGTGGCGATGAAGCGGCCGTCGGTCAGGAAGCCGCTGCAGGACTGATGCATCGTTGCCCCCTCACTCCGGCCGCCCGCCCCGGCCGGCGGCCCCACCCGGGAGGGCCGCTGCTGCCCAGCACGTGAACCGGCCACTGAACGAGTGACCCCGCGGTGTCGCTGACGCGTACGCGCCCAGGTCGCGCCGCATCGTGTGGAGCGACATCCCGGTCCGGTGGCGCTCGCGCGGCCGGGCCGGTACCCGTGAGAGGAGCGTGCATGACCGCGTTGGAACCGCAGCCCGGCCTCCGGCCCCGCCCGATCCACCCAGTCCGAAGAAGCGGGGCACTCCTGGTCGCCGCACTGGCCGCCGCCCTCCTGCTGCCCGCGCCGCCGAGCGCCCGGGCGGAGGCCGGTGCCGGCCGGGAAATCCGGCCCGGCGTCCCCGGCACCGCGCTGGCCTGGGGCGACAACACCTACGCCACCCTCGGCGACGGCACCACCGCCGGCCAGAGCCTCGTCCCCGGGCGCGTCTGCGGGTCCGCGACCTGCACCGGTCCGCTCCAGGACGCCATCGCCGTCTCCGCCGGTGACACCCACAGCGTGGCGCTGCGCGCGGACGGCACCGTCGTCACCTGGGGGAGCAACTACACCGGCAAGCTCGGGGACGGCACCACCATCGACCGGACCACCCCCGTCCAGGTCTGCGCGCCGTTCACCTGCGACGGCCCGCTGACCGACGTGGTCTCCGTATCGGCGGGCTACCTCCACACCGTGGCGCTCCGCAAGGACGGCACGGTCGTCGCCTGGGGGAACAACCTCAACGAGCAGATCGGGGACGGCACCGGCACCGACCGGGCCGTTCCGGTGTACGTCTGCGCGGTGGGCGACTGCAGCAAGCCGCTGACCGACGTGGTCGCCGTGTCCGCCGGCTACGTCCACACCCTCGCGCTGCGCTCCGACGGCAGTGTGGTCGCCTGGGGGAACAACGGCCTCGGCCAGCTCGGGAACGGTTCCACCACCACCAGCCCCGTCCCCGTGAACGTCTGCGGGACGCCCGACTGCACCAGCTACCTCACCGGGGTGACGGCCCTCGCCGCCGGTGCCACGCACAGCATGGCCCTGCGTGCCGACGGCACCGTCGTCGCCTGGGGCTACAACGCCAGCGGCCAGCTCGGCGACGGGACCACCACCGACCGGCTCGGTCCGGTGCCGGTCTGCGCCATCGGGGCCACCGCCCCCTGCGGGAGCCTCCTGACCGGCGTCGCCGGCATCGCCGCCGGCTCGGACCACAGCCTGGCGCTGGCGTCCGGCGGCTTCGTCCGAGCCTGGGGGAACAACTTCGCCGGCCAGCTCGGCGACGGCAGTACCACGAACAGGTCCACGCCCGTGCGCGTCTGCGCCCCCGGCGTGCCCACGCCCTGCGGGACGTACCTGAGCGGCGTCAGCGCCGTCGCCGCCGGCCCGAACGCCTTCCACAGCATGGCGGTGCGCTCCAACACCACCGCCGTCACCTGGGGCTCCAACTCCTTCGGCCAGCTCGGGGACGGCACCACCACCAACCGGAGCAAGCCGGTCCAGGTCTGCGCCGCCGGACAGGTCGCGCCCTGCACCCGGTTCCTCGACGGAGCCGCCGCCCTCTCCGGCAGCAGCAGCCGGCACAGCCTCGGTCTGGCCGTCCCCCTCGCCGATCTGTCCCTGGCGATCAGCGCCGCCCCCGAGCCGGTGCCGAACGGCACCAACCTCACCTACACGGTCACCGTGCACAACGGCGGACCGGCCACCGCGGAGAACGTGGTCTTCACCGAGACCCTGCCGGCCAACGCCAGGTTCGTCAGCGCCACCCCGTCCACCGGCAGCTGCACCACCCCGCCGGCCGGCTCCACCAACTCGGTGACCTGCAACCTCGGGGCGCGCGCCGGCGGCACCGACGCGACCACCACGATCGTGGTCAAGGCGGTCGCGACCAGCGGCGCCACCGTCACCACCACGGCGAAGGTCACCAGCACCACCCCCGACCCCAACCCCGACAACAACTCCGCGACCATCACCACCCCGGTGAGCTGACACCCGGGCAGCCGAGGACCGGTACGGCCGGCCGACCCACCCGGGTCGGCCGGCCGACGTGCGGAGACAGCGCGCTCACCAGGTGGGGTGTCCGGCGCGCCGGCGGCACCCGGCCCGCCGCGGGTCTCGGGCCGGCCCCCCGGCCGGCCATGGCCGGCCGGCAAGCAGGCCCGCCCGAGCGGCTCGGCCGACCTCGGCGTCAACGCCCGCCCGAGCAGCTCGGCCGACCTCGGCGTCAACGTCCGCCCGCAGCGGCCCCGCCACCGCGGCGTCCTGCCGGGCCGCTGCGGGAACACCGGACCATCCCCGACCTCCAGCAGAGCGGCGACACGACACCCCACCACTCCCCGAGACCGCCGACCCATGGCTGAACAGCGGAAATGCAGTCCTCAAGCCCGGAAAGAACAACAGTCACTCAGCGCTTGCGAACGGCTGCGCCGCGAGGTAACAAGGGGAGTGGGCCTCCCGCCGAGGTGGGACGCGTCGGAACAACCAACTCAGCAAGGCTCGGGCCGAAGGTGAACGCCCGAACGGGTTCGCGACCGTGAGCGCCCGAGCCGCGAGTGGCCATCGAGCGGGGAATGCCACGCGCTGTGCCGCGGGGCTCGACGGCCCTTTCCCAACACATTCGTCAGGTCGCACGGGCGTACGAGGAATTGCCACGTTCTCCTGACGCGATTTGGTGATCCGGTGGATGGAGAGGTCATGGTCTCGACCACCGCAACATTCGAACGTGTGCGGCGCGTGAGGGAAGCCGCGGGCACGCCGGCGACTCCGTTGCAGGTGAATGTCTCGCAGGTGCTCAGCCAGGATGTGGTCACGGCGGCCACGATCCCGGTCGACACCAGCAGTGCGACTCCGGTGGCGGTCTTCAACAATCCCGCGAGCGGGGGCGTACCGGGCAACACGCAGGCCGAGGCACTGGCCGTCGTCGCACTCGAGAACGAGCCGGTCCAGTTCGCACACATCGCTCCCGACAGCTCGGCGGACGGCGGCTGGACGATGCGGACACCGTTCGGCGGGTTGGCAGCGTCGGAGGTCGCCGCCGGGACTGCCTATCCGGACAGCTCTCAGTCCGCGGTCTTCGGGTTTCTCTTCGACGGCACCACGCTCCGCACCAGCCAGTTGCAGTCGGACGGCCTCACCTGGAGCGCCCCGCAACCGGTCGGGGGTTCCGCGGTGTCCAACCTGCACACCGCCTACAGCCCCGCGGGGCGTCTCGTGCTGTACGGGACGGACCCGAACGGGAACCTGGCCACCTGTTACCAGTCGGTGCCCGGCGGCAGCTTCACCACGAGCGTGTGCTCCTTGCCCAGCGGACTGGCCGGGGACTTCCAGCTCGTCCTCAGCGACGAGTCCAGCTGGACTCTCGTCGCCAACATCGGCGGCGCGCCGATGCTGATCGTCGGATCGCTGGGAGACACCGAGGCCCGCCAGTCATCGCTGCCCGAGTACAACGGCACGCTCAAGCAGGTCGTGGTGGGCTTCTGGAGTCCTGGGGTGAACACCGCAGTCTTCGTGCTCGTCGACACGGACGACACCCTGTACCTGTGGAGCCAGACTCCCGCCACCACGGTGGTGCAGTCACCCGCCGGCCCGGCCCTGGCCACCGCCTCGGCGGCCGGTCATGTCTCCACCGACGATTCGCTGCACGTCTACGTCCAGGACACCTCGCTCAATCTCTGGGTGCTGCACCAGGACCCGGACGTGCCCTGGAACGACGACGGCACACCCAACTGGTCTCCGCCCATCCCCCTGGACAGCGGGATCGCCGGAGTGGCGAGCTCGGGCAGCCCGGCTGACGCACCGACCCTGTTCGCCATCGACGCGGCCCTCGGGTCGCTGCGGCTGCACGTACAGGATCCGCAGACCCAGATGTGGCGCAGCGGCCCGGTGCTGACCTCGGCTTCCCAAGCCTATGAGGTCGCTCGCTACCGCACCGAGGTCAACGTCATGGACGCCAACGGCACACCGGTGCCGGACTACCCGGTGACCCTGGTCGCCGCGGCGGGCAGTTCAGCGTGCGAGCTGTCGTGCGCCGGTTCCACCGTCACCGTGGGTAGCGAGCCGGTGAACCTGACCACCGATTCGCTGGGCAAGGTCACCCTCGCCATGCTCACCACCGCCGGGCTGGCGGCTCCCAAGCTGTCGCTGAACGCCGAAGGCCTCGCCGCACCCGAGACCGTGCAACCAGGGTCCGGGGTCCTCACCTACCTGTCCGGGCAGGGCACCCTCAACCCGACCAATCCCGGTGGCCCGTTGCCGCAGTTCGACGCGGGCGGCGACACGCTGACGGCAGCGAGTGTGGACGGCACGCAACTGGCGCCCGGCGCCACCGGCAGCACCGCCGCGGTCGCCGCGGCGGCCATCCAGAACACGGCCAAGACAGGCCTGGGAAGTACTTCCTCCGATTCGGTGGGGTATCGGGTCCAGCTCAGTGGTCAAGAGCCCCGGTTCACCGTCTTGCGGACCCAGGAGGAACTCGCTCACGCCCTGGGCGAGGCGGATGGGGAGCCCGAAAGCTTCTGGAGCGACATCGAGCGGTGGGCCGGAGACGTCTGGGAGGGCATCAAGAACGGCCTGATCAAGATCGCTGACACCATCGTGGACGTCGTCAACAAGATCGCGACGTTCACCGTCCAGATCGGCGAGGAGATCGCCAAAGGCGTCAGCCTCGCCGTGGCCGGGCTGGAACAGGCCGCGCATTTCATCTCCGGCGTCTTCGCCTGGGTGGAGGCCGAGGTCGAAAAGGTGGTCGACTGGCTCAAGGCGCTGTTCGACTTCGGTGCCATCTGGCGGAGCAAGATGGCGATCGAGTACGCGATGGGCCAGATTCCGAAGCTCGTGACGACCTTCACGGACCACTACCAGGGCGTCGCCGACGGCTGGTTCGCCAGCCAGGAGGAGACCGTGAAGCAGGTGTTCAGCGCCGCGGCGAGCGCGGCCGACGGCAGGCAGTTCGGCGACCTGCCCGGATACCAGCAGCCGCCGCCGAGCACCACCGCCACCGTCGCCGGTGGCGCCACGCCGGCCGACTTCTCCCAGAGCGTCCACAACAACTGGTTCCAGGACAAGGTCAGCACCGCGGCACCGGATGACTCCGGAGTGGATCCCTACCAGCCCGCGCAGAACCCGTGGCAGGCCTTCGCAATCCAACTATCCGACTCCCAAGGCGACTTCGTCGCCGCGATGTCAGACCTCGCCGGCGCACTGCAGACCCTGATCGAGCACCCGGACACCTTCGCCAGCCAGGGAATCGCCGATCTGCTGGGTGCGATCGAAGAACTCGTCGAGACGGCACTGCACCTCGCCGACGCCATGGTGGACGCCTTCGTCGGCCTTGCCGACGTCGCCATGGACGGGTTGAGCGATCTCCTGAGCCAGGAGCTGGACTGGGGCCCGTTCAACACACTGTGGGCGTGGATGGCCGAGGCCGCCGGCTACCCCGACGACGACACGCTGACCATCGGCGCCCTGTGCGCGTTGCTCGCCGCCTTCCCGACGACCCTGCTGTACAAGCTGATCGAAGGCGTGGACACCGAGCCTTTCAACACCGGCCCCTACGCGCCGAACGGCAACCCGACGACGGCCGGGCCGCTCGACGTCGTCGTGCCCCCGAGTTACCAGAAGGCCGGGGGAATTCTCCAGGCCTTCTATTTCCTGCCCGCCATGGCCTCCGACTCGCTGGGCCCTGGTACTCCGTGGTATCTCACCCTGCTGAAGGTCGTTTGCGTCGGCGTGATCTGGGCGCTGCTCAACGGGCTGCCGTGGGTCGAGATGGTGGTGGGCGGCACGGTCACGTTGTCCGCGCTGGTGCTCGTCCTCCTTTTGGTGCCCCTGAGCGCGATAGAGACGCTGCTGAAGTGGATCGGCTCCAACGCCAACGACATCGCCGCCGTCGTGGGCACCCTGGTCGGCCTGGGCGAGCTGATCGTCGCCGGGTACCAGGTCCTGGAGAACGAACTCGACGACCTCCAGACCGCTGCCGGGTTCGTCCTGCCGGTGCCCAGTACCTTCTCGCTGCTGACCTACAGCGCCATCCGCGACAGCGCTGCCGGTCCGTTCTGCACGGCCGCGAAGTGCTTCCTGGATTTCGCGGGGTACACGGCCGGCGGAACCCTGGAGTTCCAACAGGCGGAGGGCTCATGAGCACCCAGGAGCTGAACACGCAGGGATGGGACGCCGTATGCGCCATGAACGCCGCACAGGTCTCAGCGGTGTTCCGCCAGCAGTACCTCGCGGACGGTCCGACCAGTCCGGTGCGCCCGGTCCGGGTGGCCTTCCCCGACGACACCGACCTCATGCTCGTCGACATCGTCCTCGGTCCGCCGGAGTTCGCCTTCTCCAGCGCCACTGACGAGCCGCAGTCCCAACTGTCGATGTTCCTGGTCCGCGGCAGCCTGCTGCGCATCGACCCCACCGATTCCGCCGTGCGCAGCGTGCTCCCGGTCGAGCCGAACTCGTCCTGGCTGAACGGCCCGGTCCAACTCACCAGCGTACAAGGCGAGGACAACGTGCTAGGCCAGGTGACGCTCGACCTCGCCGACACTGCGTACCGGCCCACGATCAGCGGGATCGACCCCGAATCGACGGTGCTCACCGAACTGAGCACCGACCTCCAGACCTACTTCGCCACGCAGCAGACCAGCTACCCGCTGGGCACGATCCAGCAGCAACAAGGGATGAACGCCTGCCTGCAACCAACCCAGTTCGACTTCGCCATTCAGCAGAACCCCGACGGCCAGAACCCCGACGCCGACGACGGTGCTGTCCTGCTGCTCATCAGGACCAACGGCAGCGGCGGGACGGTCGGCCCGTTGCCGGTCTACCCGATCCCCGACGGCAGCACGGCCGCGCTCCTGGTGTCCGGAGAGGTCCTGTTCTCCTCATTGATCGCCCCCACACTCAATCAGGAGTTCACTGACATCGGTACCACGTTCTCGGCCCAACCGGCCAACGGCAGCTACCAGGTCACCGGGTCAGGTGGGCAGCTCGACCTGGGCGGCTTCCCATCGTCCGCACCAACCGAAGACGATATGTACGTGCCTTGGACGTCCGACTCTTCCGGCAACTACCAAGGTGTCGCACCGGCCTCGAATTCCTTCACCGTGGCGCCGAGCAACGGTTCTCTCGTGTCGACCTGGACCTGCTCGTTCACGCAGTATTTCACCTACTATGAGTGGGATCTCGATGAGAACGAGCTTGAGGAGACCGAAAATTGCAATTTGGACGGGACTGTTGCGACGACGTACGTGGCGACGGCTGATCCCAGCACCGACCAGGTAAAATTCTCCGGCACGACCACGTCATCGCTAACGCCGTGCAATACCAGCAGTGGGTGGGACAATTTTTGGAACAACACCGTGGACTACCTGCCCGACGATCTCCAGACCGCATTGGGACAGATGCTGCAATCCGTCATGCAGGAGGTGCAACTGCCCGATGTCGACACCTTCGCGCTGCAGAACCTCCTCTTCCCCTCGGATCAGGCGCTGCAGCTCGGAACGGCCGGCGTCCCCGGCGACCTGCTGCTGACCGGCCAGATCGAATCCACGCTCACGGTCAGCCCGCCCACCGTCACCCTCACCCCGACGGGGCAGCAACAGTTCAGCGCCGCCACCGCCGGATTGCCCACCGACGTCGACTGGGAGATCCAGCCACCGCTGCTCGGCACGATCGACGCAAGCGGCCTCTACCAGGCGCCCGACGTCCTGGAGCAGCCCAGCGTGATCATCGTGACCGCCATCGACCAGGCAGACGCCTCACTCGTGGGGCGGGCCATGGTGCTGCTGGCGCCCGTGGTGCCCACGTCCGACCTGATCGTCACGCCGGCAAATCTGACACTCACCGCAGGGCAGAGCTATCCCCTGCTGGTCGTCGATTCCAACGGCCAGCCGGCGGACGCGACGTGCACGCTCTCCCCTCAAGGGGTGGGCACGCTGGCGCAGGGCTACAGCACCGGCCAGTGGACCTACACCGCTCCAGCCGCCGTGACGCAGCCCCAGAACGTGACCATCAGCCCCGGTGCATCCGGACTTGCGGCCACCGTCCAACTGGCGCCGACCACCACCGTCACGATCACGGCATCGGCAACCACGGTGAGCCCCGGTGGCACCGTGACCCTCACAGCGGACTCCGACGACCTGGATCGGGTCTCCTGGGTCAGTTACCCGACGGGAACCGGCACGATCAGCTTCACCGAAGGCACCACCTCGGCCACCTACACCGCACCGACGTCGGTCCAATCCGCGCAGGACGTCACCATCCTGACATGGGGTCAGAACGACGCCGTCGGCGTGGGGCTGTGCAGATTGACGATATCGGGCAGCTGAGTTGCGCACCTTCCGCTGACGTCCGTGGTGGTGCCGGGTGGGCACACGCAGGGAGATGGGCCCCGGCATCATTTGACGGGTCCGTGCGGGAGTGGGCCACGGACTGGGAGGAAAGGTCAGGCGGGGGCCGGGAGACCGTACCGGACGTCGGTCAGGCGCTCGGCTCGTGGCCCTGGGCGCTCAGCGTGCGCGGCGGGGCCATGCGCGCGTGACCGCGTCCGCCCCGGCGGGGAGAGCCGGGGCGGACGCGGAGGCCGGGGTGGGGCCGGGACGGGGGCCGTTCAGCCGAGGTCGGTGTCCGGGATCCAGGAGCCGTGGATCATCGCCGGCACCCGGCGCGGGAGGTGGACGGTCGCGACCGGCGGGACGGAGAGGTCGGAGGCGTCCAGGACGAGCAGCTTCGAGGCGTCGGCGTTGAGGTCGCTGACGACCGTCAGCAGGTATCCGGAGTCCTCGTCGGCGCCGCCCTCCGCGGGGACGAACACCGCCTCGCTCGGGAGCTGCCCGGTGCCGACCGGGAGCAGCTGCCGCTCGCCGGTGCGTCGGTCGTACTTGACCAGGGCGTGGTTGCCGATGCCGCGGTCGTCCGGGAAGGAGAGCGCGTACTGGAACCGGTGCTCCCGCCCGAGGTACGCCTCGTTGATGGTCGGGAACTCGACCGTGAGGTCGTCGGTCGGCTCCTCCCGGACGGTACCGGCGGCCGGGTCGACGGTCCAGCGGTGGCCGCGGGAAGCGGAGTTGGGCTCGGCGCCGCGGTCGGGAGCGCCCACCCACCAGTTCCACGAACGCTGCCAGCCGTCCCGGCCCACCGACGGGCCCTCGACGACGATCCGGCCCTGCGCGTCCTCGTAGGCGTTGGCCAGGTGCATGGCGAAGCCCTGGCCGATCTCGTACCAACGGACCTTCGCCGCACCGCCGTCACCGCGCGGCATGACGCCGATCCGGGCGGCCTGGGCGTCGCTCCAGCCGTACGGGATGCCCGAGCGGTCGGACAGGTCCAGGGCGACCGAGCCCTCCAGGAACACCACGTGGTGCTCGGTGAGGGCGAAGTCGTGCTTGAGCGCCGCGCTCGCGCCCGGGACCTCCTGACTGGTCGGGCCCGTGCCGTCGGGTGAGGCGACGTGGTGGATCAGGTACGGCGGGAAGGGGGAGGAGGCGAAGAAGTGCAGTTCGCCGGTGACCGGGTCCTCCTTGGGGTGGGCGGTCATGGCCGAGGTCAGTTTGCCGTTCCAGTCGAAGGCGC
Source organism: Kitasatospora sp. NPDC047058 (assembly GCF_040643935.1). NCBI lineage: Bacteria > Bacillati > Actinomycetota > Actinomycetes > Kitasatosporales > Streptomycetaceae > Kitasatospora > Kitasatospora sp. NPDC047058. The sequence goes on from NZ_JBEYVJ010000167.1 coordinate 15,865, forward strand.
CGACGGTTTCCAGTTCGGGGGTGAGTTCGAAGGGGAGTGCGGACTCGCAGAGGGCGAGCAGGCGGCCGCCGTGTTCGATGACGTGGGTGCC